>JAFWBH010000188.1 GCA_017507205.1 Clostridia bacterium | reverse complement strand
GTGGCTTGAAGGCTGTTGACTTTGTCGTTGACGGCTTTGACAAGGCAAAATCTGCATTCATCATCTCCGAAAAGCACGAGGACGTGGCAGAGGCACTCAGTGGCGAGTTTGGCAGAGGTGTCACCGTCCTTGATGCAGAGGGCTATTATTCAAAGGCAAACAAGACAATCATCTATTGTGTCATCAACAGATTTGAGGTGGCAAAGCTGAAAGAGATCATCCATTCAATCGACCCTCACGCATTTGTTGCCATCAATGACGTCACAGACAGCATGAGCAAAAACCTCAGATATAGTCGCTTCCAAAAGAGAGCAACTGTCAAGGTGACAGCAGATGGTGTCATTGCAGAAATCCCTGCAACAGACGATGTGCCAGCAGAAAATAACACTCTCGAAGCCACCTCAACCGAGGAATAAAAGAAAAATTAAAAAAATTTTCACGCCTTGTCCTATTGCAATAGCAATGGGACATTTTTATTTTGACGAGAAAAAGGAAAAAATATTTGTTGAAAACCCTTGACAAGTAAACTTGGCATACATATAATGAAAATGCAAAGTAAACTTGGCAAAACAAGTTGTCAAAAAGGAGAAAATATGGACAGAAATGAAATTTTAGAAAAGAGTAGAGAAGAAAATAAATTTGGCAAAGATGATGAAATGCAAAAGAATGCTTTTGCACAAGCGTCAAAAATTGCATGTGCAGTTGGGGATGTTTTTTGTGCGATATTGGCAGTAATAGCATTGGTTCTGAACAATCTTGACTTGGTGCCTAATATAGAATTTGTGTTGTTTACGGCATGGACAGTTGGTGATAGCATTTGTGGGACACAAAAGCTGGTGCTTTACTCAAAAACCAAAAAGAAAAATGATTTGATTGCTGGCATTATATATTTAGTGACTGCAACAGCATGTCTTGCAGGTCTTGTCTATTTTATAGTTGCCGGAGCAACGATATAGTGGGTGTATTACAATGGACGAGAAGTTGATTTTACAAAACAATTTGCGAAGTATTCGCATAGAGAAAAACATATCGCAACAACAGCTTGCAGATATGGTTGGTGTGTCACGCAACACTATCAGCTCTATTGAAACAGGGCAGTTTAATCCAACGGCAAAGCTTGCCTTGATACTCTGTGTTGCCCTTGACAAAAAGTTTGAGGATATCTTCTATTTCTAAATGTATTTTGACACAAAAAGAGTTTTATAATACAAAAATTAATCAATAAAACCTTGATTTATGCAAAACAAACAAAAATAAAGACGGACAATTTTGTCCGTCTTTTTGTATATTGTGGTGTTAAGAGGTCGTCATTAAGTGATTCTTAATATCCTCTTAAAGCAGTGCGTTTTGCTTTGCCGTTGAAGTGGTTGAGCCAGTCTTCTGCTGTGGCTTTGTCTATGGGTGTAAAGCCGTGTGATATGCAACTATCTCTGTCAACATAATGTTGAAGGAAATATCCATCGCAACCCTCAATAATGCTTGCAACAAGCTTCATATCCTCTTCATTGTGAAATTCTTTGATGAGGGTTGTCCTGAATTCGTGGGGGATGCTTGATGACTTGATGATGCTGACGCTTTCAAGGATGTTGTCAAGGGTTATTGAGCTGACGCCCACAGTTGATGCGTATTTGTGAGGGCAGTTTTTGATGTCCATGGCGATGTAGTCCACAAGCCCCTTTTCAATGAGGCCTTTCACTGCCTTTGGGTTGGTGCCATTGGTGTCAAGTTTCACCTTGTAGCCCATAGCCTTGATTTTGCCCACAAAGTCCTCGATGTCGTGATGAAGTGTAGGCTCGCCACCAGATAAGCATACACCGTCAAGAAGCCCCTTGCGCTTTTCAAGGAAATCAAATATCTCCTCTTGGTCAAGCTCGTTGCCTTCGGATAGGGCAAGGGATGCATTGTGGCAAAAAGGGCAACGGAAATTGCAACCACTTGCAAAAAGAGTGCAAACGATTTTGCCGTCCCAGTCCACCATAGAGAATTTTTCAATGCCGTATATCTTCATCAGTTGTCTTTCTTTGCTTTGGTTGTCCTCTTTGTGCGAGGCTTGTATGTCTTTTTGGCTGGCCTTGCTGATTGAGCCTTCCTTGCTCCTTTTTTTTCAGCAGTTCTCTTGCCGGTTGCTTTTTTGTCAGCAGGCTTTTCAGCCGTCACCTTGCTTTCTTCAACCTTGTCACCGTCTTTTGCCACGTTCTTTTGCTTTTTCTTTTTGGGCATATAGGTTTTTGACAAGCACACCGATCTCTTTGACTCCTTGACAAGCTCCTTCAAGGGCTTGCCTGTCTTTTTGCAGAGAGCCTCTGTCACCATCATTGTGATGTGAGCATCGTCATCACTCTTGTGTTGCACAAGGTCGCCTATTTCAAGCTCAAATAGGGCAAGCATCTTTTCAAGAGAAAGCTGGTCCTTTAGTCCTTCCATATCCTGATAAATCTTTTGCACGTCAATGAAGGTGTAGTTGAAGCAGGGCATATGATATCTTACACAGGCGATATTCAAAAATCTTGCATCATTATCTCCTGAGAAAGTGACAATTTGAGTGTTCTTTCTTTTGAGGAGCACCTTGATTTTGTCGTAAAGAGCAGGGAATGGTGGCTGTGCTCTGAACTCACTTGTTGGATAAGCAAGGGTGATGCCTTCATCCTTTGCCTTCTTTCCCCAAGGTCCTGTGTGGAAATAAGATTGAGGATTGATGAGGATATCCTTCTTTTCCTTGATGCAGAAAAACTCGTCTGTCAAGACGTAGCCAAATGAGCAAATGCTTTTGCCCTCACTGCATTCAATATCAAAGAATAAATAGTCCATAAAAATATATTACCACAAATTGACGATGTAGGCAACCTGTGGCAATAAAATTAAAGCATATTAAGTGTGTATAGGGCGATGTCAGATGATTGAATCAATGTATTGACAGCAGTTGAAGCCAGCAACACTTCCGTCTGCAATTGCTGTGACAACCTGACGAACCTTCTTTGTTCTGCAATCTCCTGCAACAAAGACACCGGGGCAAGATGTAAAGCAACTTTCGTCAGCCACAACATAGCCGTTTTTGTCAAGCTCAACAAGGTCCTTTACACAATCATTGTGGGGTATTTGACCAATGCAAATAAACACGCCTTTGCACTGAATTGACACTTTATCGTGTGATTTTGTATCTTCAAACACCAGTCCTGTCAATTCGTCATCTCCAACCAGCTCTTTGAGTGCAAGGTTGTGAGTGAAGCGCACATTGGGCTTTGAAAGGACACTGCTGACCAATGCTTTGTCACCAAAGAACTTGTCAAAGAGGGTGCAGATGTGGACACTCTTGCAATATCCTGCAAGAAGGTTGGAGTATTGAAGAGCAGTGTTGGCGTCACCAATGACAACCACGTCCTCACCACTGTAAAATGCTCCGTCACAGATGGCGCAATAGCTGACGCCCTTGCCCACCAGCTCCTCTTCACGAGCAATGCCCATGGTGCGATGATGTGCGCCTGTTGCAATGATGATAGATTTGGCTGTGTGGGTGCTGTATTCACATTTCGCCTCAAAGGAGCCGTCATCAAGACGAGCCACCTTTTCAACCTTGTCAAGATCAAATTCTGCGCCCCATTCCATGACTTGATTGAAGATTTCATCAACAAGGTCACTTCCTGCGATTTGTTGCTTTGTGGGATAGTTTTCCACCTTGGGTGAAATGGCTGTCTGACCACCGACACAATCTCCCTCAAGGAGAAGGACAGATTTTTCTGCACGTCTGCAATTGAGTGCTGCACTCATGCCAGCAACCCCTGCACCTATAATGATGACATCATATTCTGTGTTCATAATTACCTCAAAAACTCAATATCGTTTTGAAAAAGGCATCTCATTTGAGATGCCTTGGTTTGTTATTTCAAGCTCTCGATATAGCCCTTGATTTTGCTTGCGTTGTCGTAGACATCAAAGCCGTTTCCATTGGGGACAAGCATTGTGGGAGCTTTTTTGACGCCATAGCTGATGGTCATATCCTTGTTGTCCTCTGCGTCAATTGCTGTATAGCTTATGCCGGCCTTGTCAAGCATCATCTTTGCCATTTTGCAGTTGGGGCAGGTCTTGGTTGTGAAGATGAGGATTTCGTCCTTTTTGACCTCTGCATTTGCAGATTCACCCTCTGCATCAAAGTTTATCTCGCAAGCCTTGCAGTCGACATCGTTGTTGCCACGCTTCATAACACTGTTGGCGATATCGTAGGTCTTTCTTTCTCTGAACTCTGCCAGCTTGCCATCATTCCAGTTTTGGACGGGACGATAGTAGCCAGTGATACGGCTGTAAACCTCTGCCTTCTTGCCACATTCGGGGCATGTCCAATGCTCGCCTGCAATATATCCGTGCTCGGAGCAGACAGAATAGGTGGGTGACATTGTGTAGTAAGGAAGCTTGTAATTTTCTGCAATCTTTCTCACGAGGTTTGCTGCCACCTCCCAGCTTTCAAGCTTTTGACCGAGGAATGCGTGGAATACTGTGCCTGATGTATAGAGTGTTTGGAGATCGTCTTGGATGTCAAGTGCATCAAAGATGTCTGCTGTAAAGTCAACAGGAAGATGTGAGCTGTTGGTGTAGTAGGGCTTTGCATCCTTGCCTTCGCTTGCTGTGATGATGCCAGGATATCTTTCAAGGTCATGCTTTGCAAGACGGTATGATGTTGACTCTGCAGGAGTTGCTTCAAGGTTGTAAAGGTCGCCATACAGTTCTTGATAGTCGCTGAGCTTTTCACGCATAAAGTTCAAGGTTTTCTTTGTGAATTCCTGTGCCTTTTTGTCTGTGAGGTTTGCTCTGATCCAATTTGCGTTGAGGCAAGCCTCGTTCATACCCACAAGACCGATGGTGGAGAAGTGGTTGTTGAAGGTGCCAAGATAACGCTTTGTATAAGGATAAAGGCCTGCTTCAAGAAGCTTTGTG
>JAFWBH010000187.1 GCA_017507205.1 Clostridia bacterium | reverse complement strand
GGTGATCAAAAATTGTCACGTTGTCGTATTTTTTCATATTTCACCTTTTCGGGCATTGCCCCGTATGTTATTTTCCAAATTATAAAAAAAATTCGTCACCCTGAGGGAACGAATCAACAAATGCTGAAAAGAAATAAGACACCTGCCACAGATGTGACCATACCCATGACGGATTTCATTTGGTGAACAGAATGCTTCATTTCTTCTCTCCGTATTGTTGTTATAATAAATTTATCACAGGATATGCCTATATGCAAGCCCTTGAAAGCAATTAATCAAGAATTTCTTTCAAAAGGTCAAGGTCAAAATCAGGGACATACTCCTCTGTGGCAGAATCCAAGTCCTGTGCAAAGCCATTGGTGAGCCCTGTCTCAAAAAATGCGTCAGTCGCCGATTCGTATTCTGACACGATAAGTTTTCTTGACAAAATGGGGTGATTTTGCACATTTTCAGTGGGAAAATACTGTCCCATGACACTTATCAGCATATTTTTGTCAATTTTGGCTATTTCTTTAAATACACCTTTCGTGTTCTCGGTACACGATGGCAATACTAAATGTCGCACTATCACGCCTCTTTTCATCATGCCGTGGTCATCAAATTTATCATTGGGCTGTTGACGGCGCATTTCAGCAATGGCTTCCTTTGCCACCTCAAAATATTTTGGCGCATTTGAAAACTCAACTGCGAGGGCGTTGTCACTATATTTAAAGTCAGGTAGATATATATCAACAAGACCTTCAAGCTTTTTGAGGTTTTTTACGGTTTCATATCCGTTGGAGTTCCAAACGATTGGAATTGAGATTTCTTCCTTTGCCCTCTTCAACACTTCAACAAGAAGATTGATGTTGGCAGGTGGTGTGACGAGATTGATGTTTTCTGCCCCTATGCTTTCAAGATGCTTCATGCATTTCAAAAGCTCATCTGGTGTAATTTCTCTGCCGTAATCGCCGTGGGATATTTGATGATTTTGGCAAAACAGGCATCTCATTGTGCAACCACTAAAAAAAATGGTGCCACTGCCTCTGTCCCCTGAAATACACGGCTCCTCATAGTGATGAAGTCCAACTCTGGCGATTTTGAAGGTTTGTCCCATTTTTCTCCTTTTGTCTTGCTGTCTTTGCAATCTTGCCATCCTTTTGTCTTAGGGCAATTATAAGCCGTGTGCAATTTATTGTCAATATGAAAACCCTCAAAAACTCCCTTTACATATGGGCATTTTGGTGATATAATCTCTTGTGGATAAAAATTAAAAAGGTTTCACCTTTTTGGGAGGGATTATGTCAAGCACAATCGGCACAATTTCAAGAGGCATCAAGGCCCCAATCATCAAAACCGGCGACAATTTGGTTGAAATTGCCGTTGACAGCTTGCTTCAAGCATCAAAAGACCCTGTGACAGGCTTCAAAATTCAAGACAAGGACATTTTTGCCCTCACCGAAGCTGTTGTTGGCAGAGCTCAAGGCAACTATGCAACCGTTGACCATATTGCAAAAGATGTCAGAAGAAAAACCGGTGGTGGCACTGTGGGACTCATTTTCCCCATATTGTCAAGAAATCGCTTTTCATTGCTCCTCAAGGGCATTGCAATGGGAGTTGACAAGCTTGTGATTATGCTGTCATATCCAAGTGACGAGGTGGGCAATCATCTTATGAGCCTTGATCAGCTTGACGAGCTTGGTGTAAACCCCTATTCAT
>JAFWBH010000186.1 GCA_017507205.1 Clostridia bacterium | reverse complement strand
CCTTGCAGGCGCAGAGGCTGTGACTCATATTGGTGCAATCTAGCTTGAATTTTCCAATAAAAAAACCACCGAATGCTCGGTGGTTTTGTTTTGATTGTTGTGATTATGAAAGGGGATATGCTTCTGGCCAGTCTGTGAGATAGTTTTCCTCGGTGGGTGCATCAAGGCTGTATACACCATAGGTGTATTTTGCGTTCAAATTGTAGCCACCCTCTTCTACGATGGTGATTGATGTGATCACCAGTGCTGTTGCATTTTGGCCATCAACAAAATCAACTTCCTTGTTTTCAAGGACTATTGTTGCTGTGCCATTGACAGCCTTTTCTTCATCGTTGAGATAGCTGTATGTAATGGTGATTTCAGTTCTGACGAGCTTGGTCAGTGCCTCATCGCTGTAAATCTCCTTCATTGAAGCCTTGATTGTGTCATAGACATCATCGTTTTGGTTGTAGATTTCCTCACGGATGTATCTTGTGCCATGGTTTGCACCACAATTGGCAATGAGTGACTTGTGATATGCCTTAATAGGCGCACCAACGCTTGATTCAAGCTCATTTTCAGTATATGCGTCCCAAATAGGCTCTTCATCCACATCTCCACCACTGAATGAGGTGACTGACACAAGAGTCTTTTCCATGTCGCCCTTTCTGTTTTCTTCCCATGTGAGGAACATATATGCGATGCTGTTGACAACACCCTCATCGTCCTTCATTGAGCCATTGGCATACACAGACACAAAGTTTTCTTTTTCTGTGGTGTCGAGGACAAGCTTTGCAATGCCAGCTGACTGCTCATCGCCCTCTTGTGTTGTATACTCCACAGAGAAGTTGGTTGCCTTGTCCATAAGGGCAAACGCTTTGTCCTTGCCAAAGAGAGCATCTGGCTCCTTGTCCAGTGTGGTCACCCTTTCAAATTCTTTTGGTTGCTCATCGTCATTGCAAGCCACTGCACAGAAGCATACGGCACAAAGCAATGCGACCACAAACAATATGCTGAATATTCTTTTCATAATATACCTTCTTATTGTTGTATTGAGGGATAAATCCCTCCTATCTCCAAATTATAGCAAATAGGCTCTCATTTTTCAAGACATTTTTTGACTGCAACACACACTATATATAAAAAAATCATCACAATGTTGTTTTTTTTGTCTATCCCCCAATTTTGTAGCAATTTCAAGAAAAGATATTAATACAACTGTCTGTTATCTTGACAAAATAATCATATTGTGTCAAAATTAAAGCGACACATATTTTGAAGGTGAGCTATGCATTACAAGGAAGATATGCGCATCGTGCGCACACGCAAGCACTTGTCAACAACCATCATACAAATGATGCAGACACAATCTCTTGACAAAATCAGCGTCATTGACATCTGCAAGGAAGCAATTGTCAATCGTGCCACCTTTTATGCTCATTTTGAGGACAAATATCACCTCTTGTCCTTCGCCCTTGAAGAGCTGAAGGATGATATCTTTGCTTCATTAAACGAAAACTTAAAGGCTGAAAATGAGCTGGATTTAGTGTTGGAAATCGCCTATGCCACCTTCAATTTTGTCAAGGATCACAAGAGCAAAATCGCATCACTCCTTGCATTCAATCGCAATGAAAAGGTCATCAGCACCATCAAGGACTCCTTGTCAAGAACAGTGAAGCAACAGCTCCAAAAATTCCACACCACCTTCCCTGGCAATGTCCCCATTGCCATAACATCAGTGGCATACGCAGGCGCCCTCATAGACCTGTGCCTGTGGTATCTTGACAACCCAGACAAATTCACTGAAGAAGAAATGCACACTTACCTCACATCCCTCTTCACCTCAATCCACAACTGACAGAAAAGAGCAGACAAACAAGATTTTATGCCAAAAACTTTTTTCACATAACAAAAACGGACTGCGTGTTTGCAGTCCGTTTTGTTTGTTGAGTTTTATTTTTCTTATAATGCCTTTATGCTTTCCTGAAAACTGCTGTGACGGTTATTTCATCGCCAGTAATTCTTGCAAAGGTCTCGCCGTCCATTTTGAGCATAAGCTGTCTTGCAATATAAAGCCCCAAGCCACTGCCCTTTTGCTTGTCTGCATTGGAGCCTCTGAAGAAGCTTTCAAAGATGTGGTTTATCTCACCTTCGGGGAGTGTGCATCCACTGTTGGTGACGCCTATAAGCACGCAGTCCTCTTCAACACCAAAATCCATAGAGATATGTCTGCCGTCACCGTATTTTATGGCGTTTTCCATAAGGTTTTGTATCACCTCAACGCTTCTGTCAAGGTCGCCCTTCAAAAGACAATTGCCATATTCACCCAAGGCAAAATCTGTCCTGACAAGAGCCATCTTTTCAGAGTAATGTGACACGATTTTGTCAACCAGCTCCTTGAGATAAAACTCACCGACACTGACATCAAAGTTCAAAAAGTCCTCTCTTGACGCAGTGATGATTTGTGACACATAGCTTTCAATTTCATCGGTCTTTTCATTGATGCGATTGGCAATCTCAATCTGCTTATCCTTGTCGGGATACAGCCCCCTTGCAAGAGCTTGAGAATATAGCTTAATTTCCGAAAGAGGGGTTTTAAGGTCATGAGAT
>JAFWBH010000016.1 GCA_017507205.1 Clostridia bacterium | reverse complement strand
GCAACAGCCAGCGAGGAGCTGAACTACGATGAGGACGGCGAGCTTGCAAAGGCAGACCGTGTTGACGGCACCAATTATTACACCCTCAACAGTGATGCAACCGACAGAGCAAATGGTGTCAACGAGGCAAAGCTGGTTGGCAAATATGATGTCAATGCAACCATTTGGACATACAGCAACGATGTGAAGGTCATCCTCGGCTCAGTTGACACAACTGATGAAAATCTTGCCAGTGCAGAACGCGAAAAATTCCTCTGGGAAATCAAGAAGCGTCAGGTCAAGGTTGAATACAGCAATCAAGTCGATTGTGCTGTTGAAGGCATTGAAGCAGAGGATCTGGACAAATACACAGGCGAATACAACCACTACATCACAGTGATTGCATCAAACATCGCACTTTCAGAAGAGTGGGCATATGGCTGGAACGCAACACACTCAAATGTTTACGGACAAATTATGGATATGGTTAAGATCCAATATATCTATAAGGATTCAACCTATTCAGTTGACAATGCAACACACCGTATGCAAATGTTGAATGAAAATGAGTTCCCCACTGGCGAGGAAGCAGGCGATGCACTTGTTGTTGCATACTGCGTTGCAAGCACAGATGGCTTGGTCACTGGTGAAAATACCATTGACAGTGGAAATCTTGCACAATCAACACTCTTCCAAATCGAATACAGAGTGTATGCAAAGAAGGCTGGCACATATGAGGTGTCTGCAGTTGCAGAGGATGAAAACCATACAACATCAACACAAGGCAAGAAGAATCTCCAAATCAACAGAAGAAGCATCAAGATGCAATTCGAGGTTGAAGAAAGCTCAAATGGAACTCTACAAGAAACCTATGAGTTTGATGGTGGTGAAGTCTATCGTGGTGTTTCAAAGATCACATTGAGCAACATTTCACCTGCAGACCTGAGAACAATTGGTGACAACCTTGCAAAGATGTTCAGCTTCACATTTGAAACTGGTGACAAGAATGTCGCCAGCAAAGTAGAGCCCAAGATCACCATCAATGCAACCTCAGGCAAGGTGACAATCGAGCTTTACACCAGTGACGTTGGCACATATGCAACAGCTCTTGCCCTTGTTGAAGGTGGCACAATGGACGTTGCAGGAAGCTATATCTTCCCGAACGTTCCAAAAGCAGTCGTTGCAGGAAAACTATATCAAGCAGCAGACGATGAATCTGGTGCAACCAGCTGGGAAGCAGACTGGGAAATCACTCCCTTTGAAATTGCAGTCGGCACAGTCACAATCAGTGGCAAGGAAGTCATCTACGATGGCAAGGCACACTCTGTGGCATATGAAGCATCAGGCGATGGCAATTTCAGTGAAACCAAGACACACGGAAATGAAACCATTCAATTGAAGGTCAGCATCACCTTTGGTGATGGTATGGCAGAGCACGTCAATGCTGGCACATACACCGTTGAAGAAATCTCACTTGGTGAAAATCAATTCAGCGACAGCACCGTCACAAGAAATGGCAGTAAGGCAACATCCAAGAATGCACTTGACAACTATCTGATTGAAGGCAATGTCGAGGCAGAAACAGATGGAGATGTCCAGCTTGTAATTCACGAAAGAGAAATCCGTGTCAAGTGGAATGACAGCCCTGCACCCACAACATCATTTGTATACAGTGGCTCAGCACAAGGCTTGTCTGCAGGCGATGTAGTCTTTGAAATGAATATGAAGACAGCAGTTGGCGACGCAGACGATTGGCAACCTGTCGGCACGGGCACAATCAATGGTAGCACCATTACATTCAGTGGCTTGCTCACCCACGATAAGCCTCAAGGTGGCGAGGTCAGTGAATCAGTGTCATTTGACATCAGAGATTTTACTGCCACCGATGCCGGCAACTATACAGCAATAATCGGCAATGTAATAGCCGGAGTAAGTGGCAAGAACGATGCTGGCGATACAGAGGCAGGCAACTATTCACTTGTATCAACACCTGATGATCTTGCCTACACCATTGTAAAATCAATCATCCAAGTTTCAGTGTCAAATCACAACATTACAGGCAAGGTCTTTGACGGCAATCCAGTCATTTATGAAGCATTGCCTACACTGAACATCACATCAACCAATGGTGGTGCAACAGCATGCAATGTCCAAATCAAGAATGCTCGTTATAATCAAAATGGTGCCCAAACATATGTTGCAGCATACAACGTAGGCAAGGGCTACGATGTATACCTTGACTTTATGTTTGCCAATGAGGCAGATAGCAAGAACTATACAATCGCAACAGATTATCTTATCCTTGCTGCAGATGCAGAAATCACACCAAAGGGCATCATCATCACTCTCAACACCACTGGTGGCGCAACAGCAACCAAGATCTTTGACAACAGCAACCTTTATGCAACGGTTGAATCAGACGGAAGCAATACAGTCAAGAGCAGTGGCAACGAGTTCAAGCCCGGCAGAGGTATGACAGTTGAAGGCTTCATCACATCAGGCATTACTGTTGAAGCCACCTTCCAAGAAATGGGCAGTGGCAGAAACGATTTCAGTGCTTACGTCAATGACGTCTATCTTGACAACAATAAATATCAAAAAGCACCAGACGGCACCTACTTCAAACAGCTCTACATCAAAATGACAGGTGGCGACTTTGGCAACTATTACATCGCTGAGGTCAAAACAAAGGGTGGAGAAG
>JAFWBH010000185.1 GCA_017507205.1 Clostridia bacterium | reverse complement strand
GTGAAAGAGGTGTATGCTTCTCCTTCAACACCTTCGATTTCAATGCGATGATAGGCTCAATGACCACTGGTGCAATAAGGTCAATGTCATCATCAATCTTTGCAATTGTCTTGACTGCGTTAAACACTGCTGCTGCACTTGCTGACATGAGCTTTGTATTTCTGCCTGTGACAATTTGTCCGTCAGGAAGCTCAATTGCAACTGCTCCCTTTCCACCTGTTCTTTCATTTTTTTCAAGAGCATGCTCAATGACCCTTCTGTCATTTGCTGACACTTGAAGCCTTGACATAAGCACACGGAGTCTTTCAATTGTGCCCTTTGTGCCTTGTCCATTCTTATAATCACATCTTGCCTTGTAATATCTCCTCAAAACCTCTTGCTTGGATGCCTCAATGCACGCCTCATCGTCAATGATGCAGTCCTTTATCATATTGACACCCATATCTGTGGGAGATTTGTAGATGATGTCACCACAAGTAATTTTTGAAAGTATCTCCTTGAGAATGGGGAAAACGTCCACATCTCTATTGTATGTGACAGACTGGACACCATAGCTTTCAAGGTGATAGTGGTCTATTTTGTTGACGTCCTTCAAGTCGGCTGTTGCTGCCTCATATGCAACGTTGACTGGATGTGACAAGGGTAAATTCCACACAGGGAAGGTTTCAAACTTGGCATATCCACCCTTGATGCCTCTCTTGTGGTCGTGATAAAGCTGGCTCAGACAGGTTGCCATTTTGCCACTGCCGGGGCCGGGGGCCGTGCATACCACGAGGCGTCTTGATGTTTCAATGTAAGGATTTGCACCATAGCCCTCATCGGACACAACCACGTCAATATCGTCAGGATATCCCTTGATTGGACGATGAACGTAGACCTTTATGCCACGATTTTCAAGCTTATATCTGAATGCTGACGCTGTGGGCTGATCGTGAAACATTGTGATGACAACGCAGTTGATATAGATGCCCATGTCTGAAATGTTGTCAATCATACGCTCCACTTCACTGCCGTAGGTTATGCCGTAATCAGCACGAATCTTGTTCTTCTCAATGTCGTTTGCATTGATGCAGACAATGATTTCTGCTTCATCCTTTAAGTTTTGTAGAAGCTTAATCTTTGCCCCCTTGTCAAAGCCGGGGAGAACTCTCATTGCGTGCAAATCGTCAAAGAGCTTTCCACCAAATTCAAGATAAAGCTTGTCAAAGAGGTTGATCCTTTCAAGAATCCTCTCTGATTGCTTCTGCATATACAAATTGTGGTCAAAACCAATTTTGTTCATAGGATTAATCCTCGCTGACTTTTGTCACAAGTGTGATGCTTGCCTTAAACATTTGCTTGCCCTTTGTTGTGCGTGTGTCAAGACGAATATCCTCTGTGTTGACAATGGTTGTCTTGCCATCTGCAACAACTGCAAGGTCGTAAGGCTCCTTAACCATGGCGACAAACTTGACCTTGCTCTTGTCAAGGTCAACAATCTTGACGCCCTTGAGATATCTTGATGAAGGCTCAAGGGTTGATGATATGACTCTCTTTCCGTAGCCTGTTGTTGTGAAGATGATCACCTCACCCTCGTCCTCAATGAAGCCACCATATACAATGGTGTCACCGTCACTGAGCTTTACGCCCTTGACGCCACCAGCTTTTCTGCCTTGGAGAGGAACTTCGAGAGGGTTGTAAAGCAAGCATTGACCATCTGCTGTCACCTCAAACACATTCTTTTCATCATCAACAAGCTCCACTGACAAAAGTGTGTCGCCTTCGCCAAGAATGATTGCATTGCCAAATGCCTTTGATGATGCAAACTCGCTGACGTCTGTGCGCTTGACCATGCCCTGCTTTGTGAAGAACATAAATTCTCCAACAGGGGTTGAGCCAAAGAAGAATGCCTTGACGACATACTCCCCTGCTGTCACCTCGGGGTTCAATGCGCCGATGGTCACTCCCTTTTCACGCCATCTCTTTTCGGGGATGTTGGTCACATCGATCTTGACCACATTACCCTTTGAGGTAAAGGCATAAAGGTGTCCCTTGTTGTTGACGTGAAGCACCTGCTTTGGAAGCTCTGCTTCACCATAAGCAGACATATCCTTTTGTGCAAGAGCATAGCTCTTTTGTGACATAAATCTAATGGTGCCTGCGTCATTCAACACAAACACACCCTCACGATATTGCACAGACTCCTCTGCTGAGGGCAATTCCATTTTGTCTGCCTCTGCTGAGTCCAAAATCTTTGAAAGTCTGGGTGAGGGATTATTCTTTTTGATTTCAAGGATTTCTTCCTTGACAACTGCATATTGCTTTGCCTTGCTGTTGAGGATTGCAGTAAGCTTTGAGATGAGCTTTTCAAGACGTTGCAATTCCTCTTCAAGTTTGCCTACTTCAAGACGTGCAAGAGCCTTCAATCTCATATCAAGGATTGCTTGTGCTTGCTCGTCACTGAGATCAAACCTTTCACGAAGTGTTGACTTTGCCTTGGCAGTTGTTTCACTTGTTTTGATGATGTGAATGACCTCGTCAATGTTAGCAATTGCCACCAAAAGCCCCCTGACGATTTCTGCTCTTGCCTTGGCTGCTTTAAGGTCAAAGGTTGTGCGCTTGACAATGATTTCTCTTTGATATGCGATGTAATATTTGAGGATATCTCTGAGGCCCAATTGCTCGGGCTTGCCACCTGCGATTGCAACGATATTGATTGAATAACCGATTTCAAGATTTGATTTCTTCATAAGGAAGGCAACAATCTTGTCAACAGGTGCGTCCTTTTTCAGCTTGATGACTGCACGCATACCTGTCTTGTCGCTTTCGTCAACAATATCACTTATGCCAGAAAGCAATTCCTTGTTGGCATCACGGATGTCTGCAATTTTTGTAAGCAATTCTGCCTTGTTCACTTGATAAGGAAGCTCTGTGATGACAATATTTTTTCTGCCATTGTCCTCGTCCTCTATGTGCAGGCGTGAACGAATCTTGATCCTGCCCTTGCCTGTTTCGTAAATTGATTCAAGGCTGTCAACGGGGATGATAAAGCCACCTGTCGGAAAGTCAGGGCCTTTGAATATTTTAAGCAATTCTGCTGTGGTGATTGAGGGATTGTCAATCATTGCAACAACAGCATCAATGCTTTCTGCCATATTGTGTGTGGGTATGTTGGTTGCAAGACCAACAGCAATTCCGTTGGCTCCATTTACAAGAAGATTTGGAAATCTTCCGGGCAAAATGGTTGGCTCTTCAAGGCTGTCGTCAAAGTTGGGTGCCCAGCTGACTGTATCCTTGTCAAGATCACGGAGAAGCTCCAATGCAAGAGGTGCCATACGTGCCTCTGTATAACGCATTGCTGCTGCGCCATCGCCATCGACTGAGCCAAAGTTTCCGTGTCCGTCAACAAGCTTCAAGCCCATTGCAAAGGGTTGTGCCATACGGACAAGTGCGCCATAGACTGAGCTGTCACCGTGAGGGTGATATTTGCCGAGGCAATCACCGACAATTCTTGCACATTTCTTGTAAGGCTTGTCGGGGGTGATGCCCATCTCATACATAGAATATAAAATTCTACGTTGAACAGGCTTCAAGCCATCCTCAACTCTGGGAAGTGCTCTGTCAAGAATGACGTTTTCTGAATAAGGCAACATTGAATTGTGCATGACCTCTTCAAAAACCACATCATAAATCGCACTGTTGTATACGATTTCCTTTTGTTTCTTTTTGGCCATATCTTATTCCTCCACCTTAACCTTGAATGAATCTATTTTGTTGAAATCTGCGTGCTTGTAGATGTAATCCTTTCTGATTGTGCTGTCATCTCCCATAAGCACAGTGATACGCTTGTCGGCTGCTGCTGCGTCCTCGATGGTCACCCTTGTAAGTGAACGCTTTGCAGGATCCATTGCAGTGTCCCAAAGCTGTTCAGGGTTCATCTCGCCAAGACCTTTAAATCTTTGAAGCAATGCTGTTTTGCCCATTCTCTTTTGTGCCTCTTCAAGTGCCACATCATCGTAGCAATACACAATCTCATCCTTCTTTGCCAGCTTATATAGAGGGGGCATGCCAATATACACGTGACCCTCTGTAATGAGCTGACGCATATAACGGAAGAAGAATGTAAGAAGCAATGCTCTGATATGTGCGCCATCCTGGTCTGCGTCTGCAAGAATGATGACCTTGTCATATTTGAGTCCACTTATGTCAAATGCCGGCTCAATGCCTGTGCCAAGTGCGCTGATAATGGTTGAAATTTCCTCATTGGCAAGAATCTTTTCAAGAGGTGCCTTTTCAACATTCAATGGCTTGCCACGAAGAGGAAGAATTGCCTGGAAGCTTCTATCTCTTGCCTGCTTTGCACTGCCACCTGCCGAGTCACCCTCAACAATGAAAAGCTCGTTGATTTCATGATTTCTTCCACTACAGCTTGACAGCTTGCCAATAAGATTGGCCCCATTCAGCTTGTTCTGCTGGCGAGCAATATCCTTTGCCTTCTTTGCTGCCTCACGGGTGCGAGCAGCTCCCATAGCCTTTGAGATAATCTTCTCTGCAGTTGCCTTGTATCCTCTCATTTGAAGAAGCTCTTCAAGCTGTTCTGACACAAGTGTTTCAACCTTTTGTCTTACTTCGGGGTTGCCAAGTTTGCCCTTTGTTTGACCTTCAAATTGAACATTCTGCATCTTGACCGTAATGACAGCCACCATACCCTCACGGAAATCCTCACCAAGAAGATTGGCTTGCTTTTCCTTGAGGATATTGTTGCGTCTTGCAAACTCATTGAAAACTCTTGTCACTGCACTCTTGAAGCCGACCTCGTGGGTGCCACCCTCTGCAGTGGGAATGCTGTTGACATAGCTGTAAATATTTTCTGTGTAGCTTTCTGTGTGCTGAATTGCCACTGCCACCTCAAAATTTGCTTCCTTGGCTTCAACGTAAAGAGGCTTGTCGTAAAGGGTTGTCTTGCCCTCGTTCAAAAATTGAACATAGTCTGCAATGCCACCCTTAAAGCAGAATGTGTCCCTCTTTTCTGTGCCACCGTCAAGGGGCATACGAAGATCCTCAAGGATG
>JAFWBH010000184.1 GCA_017507205.1 Clostridia bacterium | reverse complement strand
TTTAGGGTGGTTATTTTTTATGTTATTCTACTGGACTCAACGGCATAACTGCCGTGGCACTATCGTGCCTAAACCAGTGACAAGTCACTGCTGGCGCTTATTCGTTTGTGCAAGCACACTCATTTCGCTATTACGATGTTTTCAGCATCTACGAGTCAGTAGTTTCCACCAACATCTGTTAACCACCCTTTTAGGGTGGTTATTTTTTATGTTATTCTACTGGACTCAACGGCATAACTGCCGTGGCACTTTGTGCCCAAACCAGTGCCAAGTCACTGCTGGCGCTCATTCGCCTGTGCAAGCACGCTCATTTCGCTATTACGATGTTTTCAACATCTACGAGTCAGCAGTTTCCACCAACATCCAATTAAAGTTGGACACAGCATGTATTTGGCTTTTTGTTTTGCTTGGGTATTGGGTTCAATTGCAGGATGGCGAGGTTATTGCTTTTGGCTGGGGTTTAACTTCCTATTGCAAAAAAAAATATCTGTGGTAGAATTGATATATACATTGATATTTGGAATTGAATTATGACAGAGATTGAAAAAGTGAAGGATATATTGGAGAGTGGTGGGCATACTGCTGTGCTTTTGAGGGGTGACAGGGTTTACACCACGGATAGACGAGGTGTGGCTCCATTGGTGGCTTGGCTTAATTCTGCAGAGGATTTCAGAGGATATTTTGCTGCAGACAAGGTTGTTGGCAGAGGGGCTGGATTTTTGTATGTAATGCTCGGTGTAGAGGCAGTGTATGCTGGTGTTGTCAGCAAGGGCGCACTGGGTGTTCTGCAAGATCACGGGATACACGTTGAATATGGACGCTTGGTTGAAAACATCGTCAACAGGCAAGGGACGGGTATATGCCCTTTTGAGAAAGCAGTTGATGGCATAGACCATGTGCAGGACGCCTACAATGCCATACTCAAGAAGATTGAGGAGATGGGCATTGAGATATAAGCCGAAAGGGAATCGCTGGACGATTCCTTTTATTTTTGTTCTTTCGTGGTAGAATGTCGTAACGAAAATTGGGGATTGTATTTGACGGAGAATTGTGCTAAAATGGATACAACAATATTTAAGGAGTGACACTATGGACGAATACAAAAACATATTGGATATTTTGCTTGACGAAGAAAATGACGAGCTGATTGAAATGTATGATGAGCATGACAACTGCATATTCTTTGAGCAGGTTGCCATCGTGCCTCTTGACGAAAGGATATATACAGTATTGAAGCCCGTTGACCCTGAAATGATGGATATCCCTGAGGATGAGGCAATTGTATTCAGGATAGATTTTGATGAATCTGAGGAGCCTTATTTGGTTGTTGAAACCGATGAGGAAGTGGCAATCAAGGTCTTTGATGAATATTATCGTCTTTTGGATGAATGCGAGGAATAAGACGTTTATCATTGCATTTTTAACATATAAAACATTGATTTGCGCAAAATGCAGACAATATACCTTGGGCAGATTTTTGCTCAAAAGGAGTTGTGTATGAAAAAGAAAATATTGATTGTGGCACTTGCCCTGGTGCTTGTGCTGTCATTGGCCGGCGTCTTTGTCGGCTGTGATGTTTTTACATTTATCAACGGACAAAATGACGAGGCATTCCGTGACTTTTATTTCACGACCTCTGGCGAGGACTATATCATTACAGGGCTGAAGGATAGCTCTGTGAAGAGTGTGCAGATTCCTGAAAAGGTCATTTCGGTTGGAGCAGAAGCATTCAAAAACAGGGGTATCACTGACATAACCATTTCAGAAGGTGTTGTTAACATTGGCATGCGTGCCTTTGAAAACTGCTCGGCACTGACATCAATCTCATTGCCCAGCTCACTTATCACCATTGAAGAGGGCGCATTTAAGGGTTGCAGTATGCTTCCTTCAATCACTCTTGGCGCAAATGTCGCTAACATCAAGGCAAGCGCATTTGAAAGATGTTCCAGATTCACGGAGATTACAATACCTGCCAAGGTGACACGAATTGAGGTTGCCACCTTCCACGGCTGTCTTAATCTTGTGACGGTCAATTTGCCTGCTGGCATCACATACATCGGTCAGGATGCATTTATGCTCTGTGGAAATCTCAGAACAATCAACTATGCTGGCACCATAGCACAATGGAACGCAATGGAAAGGGCAGAGAATTGGAAGGATTCATACAGCCAATTTGACGTGGTGTGTGTTGATGGCGTCATTGAAGCATTTATGGTGCTGTGATAGCCACAGGCTTTCATAAGGTTGACAAAATAAAATAATATTTTAAAATCTTCCATACAGCGCTGAACAAATGCACTTTGTGCAAATTCAAGCGATAGTAAAAAATGGCGTATAGCCCAATTATAATGGAATGAGTATGTTGAATAAAACAAAAATAGGTATTCTTGGCGCAGGCACTTGGGGCATTGCTCTTGCAAGGCTTCTGTGCAACACAAGAACGAATCCCCTCATCTCCACCACAATAATTAAACGGACTTGATTGTCCGTTTTTTCTTTTGTCTTTTGATGAGGGGACTACACAACGTTGTTGTGTGCAACATTGTTGCGCGAACCCCTGAAATCAGGGCTGGCGTTCCGCTATACAAACGAGTTTGCTCGCTCCACCATTACGCCTTTGGCTACGAATCCCCTCATCTCCACCAACATAAGTAATTGATATGCAATGTTTTATTTTGCTATTTGTGCACAATAGGGATTGTTATTTTGACAGATTTGTAATTTTTTTTGTGGATTTGCATGGGGTATAATGATTATACTGATTCGTTTTACTGAAGGCATTCTATTTTATTCACTGGCAAAAAGATTGCAAACTATTGGGTATTGTGGTAGAATACGCTGACTACGAAAACGAAAATACTACTAGATTAAAGTTCCGGGAGATTAAAACGAAATGATACTTGAACTGAGAAACATCAACAAATCCTTTGGGGAGAAGCACGTTCTCAAAGGCGTAAGCTTTACGGCTGAAGGAGGAAAGGCTTTTGGTTTGCTTGGCAGAAATGGCGCAGGCAAGACAACCTCTATCAGAATTCTTATGAACGTATTTCCTGCAAATAGCGGTGAAGTGCTTGTGGACGGAAAGCCTATTGACTATAAAAAGGTCGGCATTGGCTATTTGCCCGAAGAGAGAGGTCTTTACGCAAAGAAAGTTATTTTGGAACAGCTTGTGTATTTTGCTGAGTTGAACGGCATGAGCACGAAGGACGCCACAAAAGCCGTGGACTACTGGCTCAACAGACTGGGTATGATGGAATATCGCAATAAGCGTCTTAACACCTTGTCAAAGGGAAACCAACAAAAGATTCAGCTGATAACAGCACTTGCGCACAATCCTGATATTGTTATCCTTGACGAGCCATTTTCAGGTCTTGACCCCGTTAACGCAATGCTTTTGAAGGACGTTGTAAAGGAAGAGATTGCAAAGGGCAAGATAGTTCTGTTTTCAAGCCATCAAATGAGCTATATTGAAGAGTTTTGTGACAGTATTGCCATTATCAACGCTGGCAAGATTGTGCTCAGTGGTGATTTGCACGAAATAAAGAGAAACTACAATAGGGATAAGCTGGTTGTCAGCACTGTGAACCCCGACCAATTGAGAGCAGACCTCGGTGATATTTGCACGGAAAGAGAGGATGGTGCGTTGCTCATTCAACTTGACAGCCCCGAAGATAAGCAAACAATGATGAAACATCTTGTTGAACACTACGATATTGACGAAGTCAAGGTCTTTGAGCCCTCTCTCAACGATATCTTC
>JAFWBH010000183.1 GCA_017507205.1 Clostridia bacterium | reverse complement strand
GCAGAACATTTCACCTATTGCACCTATCATATGCATTTCAGTGTCATCAAATTTGCAGGGTGCAGCAACCCTTGTTGGCGACACTACATCAGTTATGCTGGCAGGTCAATTGGATATGACCTTCATTGACTTCTTCTGGTATCACAATAGACCCGGCATGTTTTTTGCAGTGGAGCTTGGTGCAGCCTTGACTGTCATCATTCTGCTCATCATCTTCCGTAAGGAAAAGCAACCCTTGACCCTTCAAGGAAAAACAGAGGTCAATGACTATTTTCCTAGCATTTTGCTTTTGCTGGTGGTTGCATTCCTCATCGGTGCATCATTCATACCAAAGCCCGAAAACCCAACAGCACTCATATTCTTCAACCACAGAAACGGCATCATTTGTATGGGCTTGCTTGTTGTAGGCGTCATCTACAACGCTTGCAGAACAAAAAGTGGTGAAGGCGCCCAAAAGATGATCAAGGATATGGACTATGAAACCTTGCTCCTTCTCGCATCATTGTTTATTGTGGTTGGTTGCATAGAGAAGGCAGGTGTCATCAAGGAGCTGGCAAAGGGTCTTGCAGTTTTGGGCAACGGCAACCTGCTGTTGATGTATACAATCATTGTCTTTGCATCTGTGGCAGTGTCAGCATTTGTGGACAACATCCCTTATGTTATGGCGATGCTCCCTGTTGTTGCAGAGGTGGCAGCGTCTATGGGCGTTGATCCCACAGTGCTGTATTTTGGGCTCCTTGTTGGCGCAACCCTTGGTGGAAACATAACCCCCGTTGGAGCAAGTGCAAACATCACAGGCATAGGTATGCTACGCAAGGAAGGCTACGAGGTTAAGGCAAAGGACTTTATGAAGATAAGCGTTCCATTTACACTGACAGCAGTGCTTTCAGGCTACGCATTCATTTGGCTCTGCTACGGTCAAGTCTGGTGATAATTTAAAAGGGCAGGGGTTGACCTTGCCCTTGTTTTTGACTATGAAAAAGATAAATTCTTCTGAAAAGAAAAAGGTGCTGATTGGCGTTGTCATTGCAATCACAGTGGTTGCGATGCTTACCCCTATCATTTTTTCTGCAGTGAGAGTGGGCGTCCTTGCTGGCTTTACTATTTCAACAAGACCCACAATAAACAGCAAATCCAATGAGCCGTTCAAGAGTGGAATTGGGGGCAGTAGAAATTTTCGTATTCCAGCGATGGTCACCCTTGAGGATGGCACGATAATTGCATCGGCAGATGCAAGGTGGAATCATTTTGAGGACAGCTCAAACATTGATACATTGGTCAGTGTGTCAAGAAACAATGGCGCAAGCTGGGAGCATACATTTGCTTGCTATTTTGGTGACTACAACAACAAGCTCAACGATGGTGCTACCTGTTTCATTGACTCTGCTCTTGCCACAGACGGAGCCACTGCCTATATGGTGGTTGGACTCAATCCGTCAGGCTATGGCGTCAGCTCCAGTATGTATAAATCCCACAAAGGAAAAACTGGTTTTGACAACCAAAACAGACTTTTATTGCGTGCAAAGGATAGTGTAAAAGTGCCTTTTGGCAGTTTGACTTATTCACTTGCGTGCCACAATGCCGACTATGATTTTTATCTTGATTACACCGATGACACAAGGTCAGCTTATGGTGTTTACTCTGTTGAAACAGGGGATAGGGTTGAGGGAATAGAGGTTGACTTGCATTTCAATTTGACCAATGCAACAGAAGGCAAAAAGGAAACAACCAATGTGTTCTTCCACAATTCACCCTATCAAGTTTATCCCACAACATATCTGTATTTCATATCATCAACAGACGGGCTAAACTGGTCTGCGCCTACACTTTTAAACCTTAAAACTGACCATGAGGATACGCTTCTTATTGCCCCCGGCAATGGTATCTATGACAATGCAAACGACAGGCTTATTTTCACTGCATACAGCCATACACAAGGCAAGAAAGAATATGCAAGTGTTATATGGCGAGATGGTGACGGACGTTGGCATAGGTCTGAAAATGCAACGGTCAATCAGTGGTCCTCTGAGTCAAGCTGTGTTCTTCTTAATGATGACACATTGAGAGTGTTTTATCGCAGTGGTGATGAGGCACTTAAATACACAGACTTTTTCTTTGATGAAAGCCAAAATAGTTATGTGAGAAAAGAGGGCAGTGTTGAGATTGACACGGGAGCTGTGAAAACAGCCAACTGCCAGCTGTCTGCCTTGAAATATAGTAAGGAATATGAGGGCAAGGAGTTGATTTTGATGTCAACACCAACAGCAAAAAATAAAGAGAGAAGGCTTGGCAAGATTTACGCATTTTCTTTGGGAAATTACGGCACTATGACACTTGTCAGTGCTTACTCAGCAAATGAAATCAGCTTTGGATATTCCTGCCTTGCAGAACTGAGCAACGGGGATATTGCAATCCTCTATGAAAGAAATGCAGGGGAAATTGTCTTTGAAACCATTGCACTAGATGAAATCTTGCAATAAAATAAAAGCAAATCCAAAACAAAAACATATAAAGACAACAAAAAAGGCACTCGGGTAAGTGCCTTTTATTTTTGAAAATTT
>JAFWBH010000182.1 GCA_017507205.1 Clostridia bacterium | reverse complement strand
CTGCAAGACTGATGAGAACGGACAGTTTCGAGCAACAACAAAGTCGTATGTTGCCCAAATTAAAGTATCATCTGAGCATCTTGGCTCACAAACGCCGAGAGCTTGGCATTGGTGATGACCAAAACCCCAACTATATTGAAATTGAAGGATATGTGTGCAAGCCTACCGTATATAGAACAACACCCTTTGGCAGAGAAATATGTGATGTGCTTCTTGCAGTGAATAGAGCCTATAACAAATCAGATTATATTCCCTGCATTGCTTGGGGAAGAAACGCAAGGTATGCTCAATCCTTTGAGGTTGGCGAAAAGGTGCTGGTGTCAGGACGCATTCAGTCTAGAGAATACCAAAAGGCACTAGATGACGGCTCATATGAGAGCAGAACTGCTTACGAGGTGTCAATAAACAAGATAGAAAAGACGATATAGCTTCAAAACAAAATATAAATGACGAAACATTGATTTTTGGCAAAATGTGGTATTTACAAAAAGATAACTTTCGTGTATAATGTCCTTTAGGTGCGTGCATCATGCGTGTTGCAGTGTGCGTGCGTAATAGGGGGAAGCTATGAACATAAAGGATTACGTTCTCAAAATTGTGTATCAATACAACGGCCAACAAAGATGGCTCATTGATGAAGGAGATGATATTCTTTCATTTAGTGAGGTTGGTGATGACAAGCATATCAAGATGATAGTCCATGCAAATGAGCCAGTGACTATTTTGAGAGCAGAGTTGATTTATGATCACTATTTTGAAAGCGAGGAATGGTTTTACGGCGGCGGATATCAAAGCTGGTCCACATCAAAGGAATACAAGAGAGGCGACAGGCAATATGGCTTGCGATTCCCCTGCAATATGATTCCTCTTGCCAAAACCTTTGCGTCAGCATCAGGTGATGTGTATTTCACCGAATATGGCAGAGATTTATATCATTCCAACACATACACCTATCTTCGCAAAGGAGAGCATCTTGATTTCTTTGGCACTCTCAATGATAGAACCGGCTATACAGTTTTTTATGCCGATATGCGCGAAAATGTGTTTGCCATTGAAAAGGATGTTGAGGGTGTTGTCATAAATGGCGAATATGAGCTTTTTGACGTAGTTTACATTGAAGGCGTCTATGATGAGGTCTTTGACAAGTATTTTGAGGAATATCCCAGAAAAGCAACAGGCAGGGTTGATCACCTTGCTGGATACACATCTTGGTATAATTATTTTTAAAACATCACCGAGGATATTATCATTCGTGACCTCAATGGACTTTATGAAAAGGCTGGCGATAAAGCCAATATATTCCAAATTGACGATGGTTATGAAAGCATGGTGGGAGATTGGCTCACATTGAAGCCCGAATTCCCAAATGGAATGGGATATCTTGCCGATGAAATTCACAAGAAGGGATATAAGGCAGGCATTTGGCTTGCACCATTCGCTTGTCAATTTAAGGCGCAAATCGCAAAGGAGCATCCGGATTGGTTTGTCAAAGACGAAAAGGGTAAAAAAATCCTTGGTGGCTTTGCGTGGAATGGATTCTATGTC
This sequence comes from Clostridia bacterium, assembly GCA_017507205.1. Classification (GTDB taxonomy): domain Bacteria; phylum Bacillota; class Clostridia; order Christensenellales; family CAG-917; genus RGIG4097. The sequence continues at coordinate 4,866 of JAFWBH010000182.1, read as the reverse complement.
TTAGACATAGAAAAGCAAGAGGTCAGAGAATACATCAAGCGCGTTTTTGATGTCGTTTTCAATGAATGGCATTATGATATGGTCAAGCTTGACTTCTTGTATGCTGCTGCAATTCATCCTCGCTGTGGAAAATCTCGTGGACAGCTTATGCATGAGGCGATGGACTTCTTGCGCGAGTGCTGTGGTGACAAGATTATCCTTGGCTGTGGCGTGCCACTTTCAGCCAGCTTCGGGGTTGTTGATGCTTGTAGAATAAGCTGTGATGTTGAGCTTTCCTTCAAGGATAAGTTCTATACAAAAATCACCAATCAAGAAATTGTGTCAGCAAAGATGGCAATGAACAACAGTATTTTCCGTAGACATCTTAATGGCAGGATTTTTGCCAATGACCCGGATGTGTTCTTCCTTCGTGATGGTGGCATGAAGCCAGCAGAATACACATGGGAGCAAAAGAAACTCCTTGCAAAAATCAATAATATGTTTGGCTCAGTGCTGTTTGTCAGTGACGATGCCGGAGAATATGATGAGGACAAAGCAGAGCTTCTCATTGAGTCCTTCAAAAAATTTGAAGGAAAGGTGATTTCTGCTGAATATATCACTGATAAAGCAAGTGGTGAGGAATTCATCGCCATTGAATATAAGGAAAATGGTGAGAATAAATGCCTTACATACAATACAATCACAGGAAAATATACAGATTCTGTTGTTGAATAGATGATTGACCTTGAAGCACTGAAGAAAATTAGAGAGCAGGTGGCTTTGGCAGGCAGAGAAATTACTCTTGTTGGTGCCACAAAAACACAGAGCAAAGCCATTGTTGATGAGTTTATGGGTGTTGCTCCTGATTTTGAATTGGGTGAAAACCGAGTCCAAGAGCTTCTTGACAAGTATGACAGCTCTTATAAGTGGCATTTTATAGGCAGATTGCAACGAAATAAGGTCAAGTCTATCATTGACAAGGTAGTGCTTATTCACTCCCTTGACAGAATAGAACTTGCAGATGAAATTGAAAGGCAAGCATCGAAGCAACGCAAGGTGCAAAATTGCCTTGTTGAAATCAATATAGGTGATGAAGCCAGCAAAGGTGGCGTTGCTCCTGAAAAAGTGGAAGAATTCATTCTTTCATTGAAAAATCACTCACACATAAAAATTGAAGGAATTATGTCTGTCCTTCCAAATGTAGATACAGCCGAACTTGAAGCACTTTACGACAAGCTTGACGACATTTTTGACAGAGTCAAAAAGATACAACAGTCAAATGTGGATGTAAAGTATTTATCAGCCGGTATGAGTGGTGACTATGAAGTCGCCCTACGGCACAAATCAAATATTTTAAGGCTCGGTAAGGTCATTTTTGGAGAAAGAAGCTGACGCACCGAGCATATAGGTGGATATGGACAGATTTCAAAGGCATAATGCCGACTCAATCAAGGAGCTTCCTCGTGCAAAATTTCGTTCAGAAAGTGGATCAGGAAGTCGTGCAGGCTGGCTTTTTAAAGAGCAAAACAATGAGCAATATTTGTCACAAGGCACGGTGATATTCAATCCAAAATCTTATGAAGATGTTGGAAGGCTGATTGACCATTTAAAGCGTGGTGACCAGGTTATTGTTGATTTTTCAACAACAAACCAGGGCGTTGTCGCAAGAATACTTGACTTTATGAGTGGTGCGATATATGCTCTCAATGGTTCGGTAAGAAAAATAACATCAGATATATATTTGTTTGCGCCAAATTGTGTTGCAATTGGTTATTCAAGCACATTGGCAAAATAAAAAGGGAAATACATATGAAAAATAATGCGTTCTTTGACAAAGTCAAAGACTATTTTCAAAGCTCAATCACTGAACTTAAGACTGACAAGTCATATCAGAAGAAATTTATTCTTGTAAGTTGCATTGAATTTGTGCTTCTTGCTTTTACTATTGTCCTCGATCTTTGCTTGAAGGAGTATCTTTATGACTTCTGGGTCAAAAACGGATCTACAAGCTATACTGTGATCAAGGGCTTTCTTGACATTACATATACACAAAACACAGGCGCTGCCTTTGGCTCATTTAGCAATGGCACGTTGGCATTGACCATTGTCACAACAATAGTCATAGTAATTATTCTGGGATTTTTGCTTATTGCAAAGCGCAGGGATATGTGGCTTCGTTTGTCACTTGTTTTTATAGCAGGTGGTGGAATAGGCAACCTTGTTGACAGAATAGGACTTGGTTATGTTCGTGATTTCTTTGAATTTACATTTACAACCAAGTGGGGCATCTTCAATATTGCTGATTGCTTTGTGTCGGTGGGCGCAGTTATGCTTGTGGGCTACCTTGTTTATCTTATTGTCAAGGATGCAGTGGCAATCAAAAAGCAAAAAGACGCAAAAGATAAAGAAAATGGCAATCTAAACCAAGGAAATGCCGAAAATTCACTTGCTAATGATATCGTTGAAGATACTCTGAAAGAAGAAAATTCAACTGAAACAGAGGAAGAAATTGCAGATTTAAACCAATCTGAAGAAGAATAACTGTATGGCTCAATACACTGTAAATGAAACATCTAGAATAGACACATTCCTTGCAAAGGAAACAGGATTGTCGCGTTCTAATCTTAAAACCGTCATCGAAAGTGACGGTGTTTTAGTAAATGGTGTATTGCGCAAAAAAAGTGGCTTCGAAGTCAAAGAGGGCGACATAGTTGACCTTGTTTTGCCAGAGCCTAAGGCTCTTGATGTTGAGCCAAACAGCGATATAAAGCTTGATATTGTATTTGAAGATGAGCATTTTGCCGTGATAAACAAGCCACAGGGTATGGTTGTTCATCCTGCAAGCAGTTATACAAAGAATGACACTCTTGTAAACGCACTTCTTGCCGATCTTGACAGGCTTAGCTCAATAAATGGCGTAATACGCCCCGGGATTGTCCACAGACTTGACAAAGACACGTCTGGACTTATTGTTGTGGCCAAAACAGATGAGGCGCACAAATCCTTGGCATCTCAAATTGAAAAAAAGACTGCGCGAAGAATTTATTATGGGCTTTGCGATGGAAATTTCAAGGAGGACACGGGAACGATTGACGCTCCCATTGCAAGAAATAAACGCGATAGAAAGAAAATGGGCATAGACCCCGATGGAAGAAGAGCAGTCACTCATTATCAAGTCCTCGAACGATTTGGAAAATATACCCTTGTCCGTTTTGAGCTTGAAACAGGAAGAACTCATCAAATCCGTGTTCACGCATCCCACATACATCATCCAATTGTTGGTGATGAGGTTTATGGAGGATCAACAGCACTTTACAAAAAAGGGCAGCTGCTACACGCAAGACAGCTCATTTTGTCTCATCCAATAACCAACGAGGTTGTTGAATTTGAGGCAGAATTGCCGGCATATTATCAAGATATTCTTGCAAAATTGAGAAAAACTGCAAAATAGTAAAATTAAGGAAAACAAACGGTTTTAAGGTAAAACCAGCATAAATTGTTCTAAAAAATTCGATTTTGTATAATACTTACGCATAAAATCGCTTTGGAGTCACATATGGAAAAGGTCACAATTGAAATTCTTGAAAAATATTTGGCAGACAGATACAATGGATGGGCAACAGACCAAAGAATGCTATTAAAGCTGGTTGAAGAAATTGGCGAGGTTGCTGAAATTGTCAATATGAAGGCTGGCATCAAATCAACTGAAAAGTCAACAGATCAATTGAATAGAGAGCTGGGCATAGAGCTGGCAGATATGATTCATTATATTGTTGCCATTGCGGCGATTAATGGCATAGACCTGAACACAATTATTCTTGAAAAGGATAAAGTGGCATCGGTTAAATACAATCACACCATCAATCTTGAAGAATTTATATTAAAAGAAAAAAATAAGAAAAAATAACACCGATTTCGGTGTTATTTTAAATTTTAAGCTCATTATGCTTGTTTGGCTCAACTAGAGCAGTTTTGTAGTTTACGTATATCACTTGTCCAGGATGACCATTGGGCATCCTTTTTACATTTTTTCTTTCAGTGTAATCTACGTTTTGGCTTCCATCGAAATCCGATGAAGCAATTTCTGACGCTATTTTGATTGTTTCATCGGGGACCTTGTTGCCTTCGGCTAAAATTATCACATGGGCGCCATGTCCATTTTTAACGTGAAGCCATATATCGCCACCAGATTCAATACGGAAGGTAAGCTCATCATTTTGGAGATTATTTCTGCCTTTAAGAATTGTGAAGCCATTGTGAATATATTTGATTGGTGGTTCACCTTTTTCTTTACGGACCTTTCCTTTGGTTGCTTTTTTTCTTATTGCACCAAGTCTTTCAAGCTCTTCCTCAATTGCAGTAGTCGAGCAATCATAGGGCAGGGTTGCCAGCTCCTTTTCTATTGACAAAACATAGTCAAGTAGGTTTCTGTCTGCAACCAGCTTTTTTTCAGTAAATTCCTTTTGTCGTTTCAATTTATTATACTTTGTATAATAATATTTGCTATTTCCAGATGGAGTAAGTGTTTCATCGAGGGGAATTTCGACTTTTTCATTTGTATAATAATTGTCACAGATGAGAATTTTGTCACCCTTTTTGATGAGGTAAATATATGACACAATAAGCTCGCCGAACAAGCGATATTGGTCCATATTTTCACATTCCTTCAAACGATCGATATCAATGGCGATATTCTTTTCAACCTTGTTTTTGAGGTGCTTTACTGCTGTTGACAGAGCTTTAAGCCTTGCCTTGTTCCTTATTTCAGTGTCTGTTACTGAAAACAGGGCATCATATGCTTCACTCATAGAACTAAAGGATAGAGATTCCTTGCTTTTAAGCACATCATAGTGATATGGCAACACATCTTTGCCGTTTAGCAGTACT
>JAFWBH010000181.1 GCA_017507205.1 Clostridia bacterium | reverse complement strand
TTTTTGGTACCCCCATGGGGAATCGAACCCCAGATTCCGCCGTGAGAGGGCGACGTCTTAACCGCTTGACCATGAGGGCGTTTAGTTGCGAAGCAAATCAACGCCCGAATGGAAGGAAATAGGCTCTGCATCTTTCCTACCATGTGGGCAAATAGATCGTGTCTCGCAGATAGTTTGTCTGTTGCGAAGCAAATCAACGCCCGAGTGGAAGGAAATAGGCTCTGCATCTTTCCTACCATGTGGGCATTTCGTTGCGAAACGCATTGCTGTGCATTGGTGATATTATCACAATATTAAATTTTTCGCAACTGATTTCAAATAATCTGCTAAATAAAAATCAAAAATACAACATTTTTTAAATTTTTGTTGCTTTTTTGAAATTTGTGTTGTATAATTCAATCATCCAAGATGCTTCTAGGCGTAAGTCAATGAGGCATAAATTAGATATGAAATAATTTTAGAGGTATTAAATATGAAAAAATGTAGCATTTGCAATTCAGAAAACATCAGAAATTATCCTTTTGAATTGGGCTTTATTCCCTCACACATCATCAATGCAGACATAACTCTTCCTGTAAACCCCAAATTCAACATCTGCATGGATTGTGGTCATGTGTTTATCACTGACACAGCAGCAGTTGAAACAATCAAGAAGATGGACAACCTTTCAACATCAGTGAAGTCAGAAAAGGACAAGTTTGTTGCAAAGGCAAAGGATGCTCTTGCAAGGGTTGAAGCAAAAATAAAAGAGCTTGAAGCAAAAATCGTTGAAATCGAAGCACAAATCGTTGCAAAAGCAGTTGAAGAAAAGGTCAAGGCAGAGCTTACAGCAGCCAAAGAAAAGCTTCACGAAGAGCTTAAAGCAACAGAAAAGATCAAGACACGCCTTGTCAGCGCATACGACACAATCAAGGCAAAGCTTTCAAGCATCATCCCTGCAACACCTGTGACAGCAGAAGCAACAGTCGAGGCTGCTCCTCAACCCGAGGCAGAGCCTGCACCTGAAGCACCCAAAGCATCCATTGTCAATTCAGAAGCAGTTGACGGACTCAAGGACGTGTTCAACAAAGGCAAATCATTCCTCAAAAAAGCATTTTCAAAGCCCGAGTCAACAGACACAACAGCTGAATAAACAAAGCTTACAATAAAAGGCACTCTGAAGAGTGTCTTTTTTTTGCAAAAAAAATAGGCGAAGCAGAGAGTGCTCTGCTTCGCTTTGTCTTTGGTAAGTGGTGCCCCTTGAAAACCTGCTGTTTGCAGGGTGGATACCGACTGCCTACGGCTTTGTCTTCCAGTGCGCATTGCGATTATGAGGCCTGACATTGCCTATATGGACCCGTCGTTCCTTTAAAGTAAGTGAGGTTCATTGACGACACCACTATTGGGGCAAGGTTTCCCTTGCAAAATTATTGTAGCATACATATATCCAAAAATCAATACCCAATTTTTTGAAATTTGCCATAATTTTTGTTGGTTGATTTTCGGCATTCTAACCGACTTTTTTGAACAAACACATACTTTGGCAATTTAATTTGATTGAGCTTTCTCAGCCTCTTTTATGTCATATATAGCCAATCCTTGAAAAAAAAGAAAACCCACATAAATCAGTGGGTTTTCGTCATTCTATCCGTATGTTTTTAACGTGGCTCGATTGGAGTATAAT
>JAFWBH010000180.1 GCA_017507205.1 Clostridia bacterium | reverse complement strand
TATAATAAATTATAGAAACATATAACGCATACGTGTGCGTGCAATGTGCGCACACGGAATAAGGGGACTTATGGCAAATATTTTTACCAAAGACATCGCTGTGCTTGACGTGAGCTCACGCCTCATTAGCGCCATAGTTGGTGTGAAAAAGGCGCAAAGCGTTTTTTGCATTAAGTCTGTTGTTGAAAAAGAGCATTCTGGCTATGAACAGGGTGAATGGTTTGATGCAGACGATACAAGAAGTGTTGCCATATCAGTATTGAAGGAAGCAATGCTCAATGCAGAGTCGCGTTCAAAGAGAATTTACATCGGTGTTCCTGCAGAGTTTACAACAGTTGTAAAAAAAGACGTTGCAATCACATTGGATAGAGAACGCAGAGTTATTGACGCAGACATAGATTTTCTTTTGAAAAAGGGCGACACCTTTGAGGGAAGCAATTATGCACTTATCAACAGCTCGCCCATCTCATTCCAGGTCAACACATCAGACAAGCTTTATCGTGATGCAAGAGGTCTTGTTGCATCAAAGGTAGTTGGCACAATTTCATATATTCTTTGTGAAAAGAGCTTCATCAGATTTTTCGATGAAATAGTTGCATCACTTGGCTTTAAGGATGTCAAATATATTTCAACATCATGGGCAGAGGGCATCAGCCTGTTTGAAAAAGAAGAACGTGATGAGCCATATATGCTTGTTGACATAGGATATATTTCCTCATCTGTCATCATTGGCAGAGGAGAGGGCATTGAGGTTATGAGATCATTCTCCCTTGGTGGTGGCCACATATCTGCAGATATGTGCGAAGCATTGAACATCGACTTTGAACTTGCAGAAAGAGCAAGGGAATTGGTCGACCTAAATCTCACCTATCAAGAAAACTCAGTGCTTGTTGGTGATGGTGAACAAAACATCTATGGAGCAGATGCTTGCGAGGTTGTCAAATCAAAGCTTGACCTTTTTGCAGAAATTATCTACGATATTCTTGAACAATCAAACATCAAGCTGTCACCATACGCACCCATTTATCTTACTGGTGAAGGAATTGCATCAATACGTGGGGTAAAGAAGTATCTCAGCACCACTTTGGGAATTAATGTTGACATTGTCATGCCCAAATTGCCGGGATATGCAAAGCCTTGCAATTCATCAAAAATCGCATTGCTTGTAATCGCAGAAACACTTTCCAACTCAAAGGTTGGTGGATTTTTTAAACGTATATTTAACGGAGGTAACTTATGATAGATTTTGAAAAATTCGGTCTTAATGACGTAAGCGAAAATTATGAAGCCGAAGAGGAAAACGATGGAATTCTTGAACAAACATTTGATGATGTAGTTGAAGAAGTGCAAAACTTTAAGGAAGAAAAGCCCGTTGTCCATCAAGAACCAGTTTCAAGAAAGACACCCGGCAAGGCAAACATCGTTGTGGTCGGTGTTGGTGGTGGTGGAAATAACGCCGTCAACAATATGATTCGTGCTGGCATCAAGAGTGCAAACTTTGTTGTTATGAACACAGATCTTCAAGCACTCAATATGTCACTTGTGCCACCTCAATGTAAAATTCAGCTTGGCAATTCACACACCGGTGGATTGGGCGCAGGCTCAGATCCTGAGATTGGTAGGCTTGCAGCAGAAGAATCACGCGAAACCATCAAGGCAGCACTTAAGGGCATCGACCTTTTGTTTATAACTGCAGGTATGGGTGGTGGAACAGGCACTGGTGCAGCACCTGTTATTGCAGAAATCGCAAAATCAATGGGTATTTTGACAGTTGCAGTTGTCACAAAACCCTTCAACTTTGAAGGCGCACTGCGTATGAAAAATGCAGAAATGGGCATAAGAAACCTCCAAAACTTTGTGGATACCTTGTTGGTTATCCCCAACCAAAAGCTCATTGACGTTCTTGATAAGAACGTATCATTCAAGCGCGCATTTGAAATTGCTGACGATGTTCTTCGTCAAGGCGTTCAAGGCGTAAGTGATGTTATCACCAATCCCGAGCTTATCAATCTTGACTTTGCAGACGTCAGAACAGTCCTTCGAAACAAGGGTCTTGCTCATATGGGTATCGGATATGGCAAGGGTGAAAAGAGAGTCATCGAAGCAGTGCGTGGAGCAGTGTTCTCACCTCTCCTTGAAACAGACATCGAGGGCGCAACTGGCATCATCGTAAATATCAGTGGTGGCGAAGATATGCTTCTCAGCGAGGTCACTGAAGCATGTGATATCGTCAGACAAGTCGTTGATCCCACAGCAAATATCATCTTTGGCACAGCATTTATTCCTGATAAGAAGGATATTGAGATTACAATTATTGCAACTGGCTTTATGGATAAGAATGCAGCACCTGCTCGTAGCGTTGGTTCAACACCTATCGTAAGTGGCACTCCTGTTGCAGCAGCACTTTACACAGCAGAAGAAGTTGCAGCAACTGTTGAAGATGAAGCACCTCAAGAAGAAGTCAAAGAGGAAATCATAATTCAACGTCCAGTGTTTACACGTCCTGAACCCGTTGCACCTCAACCTGCATCTCAACCTATCAACGAGCCTCAACCTCGTGAAGATGAAATCCAATCATCACGCATTGATTATACAAGAAGTGGTAAGCAAGTTCCTGCATTCCTTCGCAGAATCAGAGGCGATCGTCAATAATCGGCAATCTAAACGCATAAAAGAAGCTCAATCTTGAGCTTCTTTTTTTTATGCTAAAAATATGGGCTAACTTTTAGCAGTCTTTGTTCTATTTATACCTCGACATCAAAAGAAAGAAATTGCACCTTTAATTCATTATGATTTTCTTGTGACGGTATATGTGGAAATCGTAATCTTCAATAATTTATGCATCGACTTATTGTTGGGGGTGACGGTATGTCTATGTAGAAGGCGTAAGGTTAAAAAGCTACGTCAACTGCTGTCTGCCATCATAGGCAGTGTGTTTGCAACGCTTTATCCACTTATGCCTACCGTTGCGCAAATTTTTGTCAGACTGCTTCTTGCGTTTTTACTTGTAGTTATTGTTGACAAATACATATCAATCAAGGACTACTTAATATCCGTTGGTCTATATGTCGTTTTGACCTACGCACTTGGGGGTATAGTGTATGGCTTGTCTTATCTTTTAAATGTAGATGTTAGAGGATATGCTGTTTTAGGCATTCTAATGCTGTCAATTGTAGTTTTTGAATTGGTGATATGGTTTGTTGTAAAGGAAAAACCAAATGAAAATAAACGCTTTTATGATGTGATAATAAGGTTCAAAAATAAGAACTACGTGTTCAAAGGCTTTTATGATAGTGGAAACACCTTGACTGATCCACTCACAGGCAAGCCGATAATATTATTGTCAAAGCCTGCTGTTGACAAGCTCCGTGAGCGTCAAGAATTGATATATGATGGCTTTGTGGATATAAAAACAGTCAATGGCGAAAGTTCTGTTCCGATTATAGAGCTCGATGAAATTCGCTGTGGCAAGGCTGTATATCATGGCTTTGGCGCGATTATGGAGCAAAACGTGAAGGATTGTGATTTGATATTGCAAAATACATTGAGGTATAATTAATTTTTGAATAGGAAATGGTTATGTTGAGAGAATTTATAAAGAAATTGTTGAAATGGTTGGGTATTTCTGCTCAAAACACTGTTGATTTTATATCACTTGGTGAAAGCCTACCTACACCAATGACTCCCGAAGAGGAGCAGGAAGCCATAAACAGGATGTTGTCAGGAGATGAAAATGCAAGATTATCTCTTATTGAACGAAATCTGCGTCTTGTTGTGTATATTGCAAAGAAATTTGACAACACAAGAGTCGAGCTTGATGATTTGGTTTCTATAG
>JAFWBH010000179.1 GCA_017507205.1 Clostridia bacterium | reverse complement strand
TGTTGTTTGCGCTTCTATGGAATTCAATGTTGAAACGCTTTCACCGACATATAAGCTGGTTATGGGGGCAATTGGTTGCTCAAATGCACTTGATATTGCAAAGAAGCTTGGGCTTGATGAGAGTATAATTAATCGCGCAAGACATAAGGTGTCCCCTGAAAAACGAAAATTTGATGAAGTGCTCAATGCAGCAGAGGAAACAAGGAGAAAGGCACAACAGCTCGTTCAAGACGCAAGTCTTGACAGAGCAAAGGCACGAGAGGTGCTGATAGATGCCGAAAAAGAAAAGGCTGTCATAGCTCAAAAGAAGGAAAAGCTAGACGAAACTATCCGTCGTGGCACAAAGAATCTTATTGAGAATTCTGTTGAAGAAGCCAATGATATTATCTATGCCTTGAAAGAGATGTTGTCAAAGCCCGAAGAGGAAATACAGGATGCAGATCTTTTTGAAGCACACAAGCTTAAAAAGAAGCTTGAAAATATGTCTGCTGAATATGACAAGGAAAGCGTCATTGAGGATGTGGAAGTCCCCGGTGAGATTAAGATTGGCGACAATGTGTGGGTAAAATCATTGAGCAAGAAAGGGAAAATCCTAAAAATGAATTCACGTGGAGAGGCTGAAGTATCCTTTGGCAAAATTGCTGTAAAGGTGAAGAAAAACGATTATTACAAGGTGAAATAATGACCGATTTATACACTCAAACAATTGAAAACCCAATGGGAAAGTCTGCAAGAAGAAAACAGGTTGGTGGTCTTTTGCTTACAATTCTTGGGTTTTGTTCTATTGGTCTTGCTGTTGGCATAAGTTATTATTTCTTCATAATGACAGGGGTGCTTCTCGTATTGGGTGGTTATCTCACAATCAGCTTCAACAAGACAATCAAATCATTTGAATATGGATGCAACGACACAAGATTGATATTTTCTGTCACAACAGTTATCTCACGAAGTGAAAGAAAGCTTGAAATACTGCTGAAGGATGTCGCAGAATACGATGATTTTCAAGATATAGTGTCAGAAAATGACTTTGTTATGTGTTCAAATGTCAATGAAAATGGAGTGAAGGCTCTTGTATTTAATGTTGATGGAAAACATGCTAGAGTGCTGTTTGCCCCGGATGAATATTTGAATGCATTTTTGAAAGAATCACTTCCAAAGGAAGTGACAACCAAATTATATCAATAAACATATGATGGAAAAAAAGATTATTTATCTTGATAACGCAGCAACAACAAAACCCTACAACGATGTTGTGGAGAGATTTTTGTGCTGTCAACAACAGTATTTCAATCCATCTGCATTATATCAACAGGCAAATGATGGAGCAATTGCAATCAAGAATGCAAAAAGAAGCATTCTAAAAGCACTTCATGCACCAGATGGCGACAATTTGTATTTCACGTCTGGTGGCACAGAAAGCGATAATTGGGCAATATTTGCCACAAAAAAGCCAAAGGGAAGCCGTATTATTGTCGGTGAGGGCGAGCATGACGCAGTCATTGCTCCGGCAAAGGAGCTTGAAATGCAAGGCTATGATGTGTGCTTTGCTCCAGTCAAGCAGGATGGCAGTATTGATGAAGAAAAATTTGCAGAGTTGGTCAATGAGAATGTGAGCTTTGTATCAATTATGCACGTGAGCAATGAAACTGGTGCAATCAACAACATTGCAAAGCTTGTCAAAATTGTCAAAGCAAAGTCACCCAAGGCTATTTTTCATAGTGACGGCGTGCAAGCATTTGGAAAGACCAAAGTGAATTTAAGAACACTGGGTGTTGATCTATATTCTATTTCTGCTCACAAAATTCACGGACTTAAGGGAATAGGAGCCTTGTATGTTAAGAAAGGCACATCATTGAAGCCTTATCTCTTTGGTGGTGGACAAGAAGGTGGAATGAGATCGGGCACAGAAAACCTTCCGATGATTTGTGCGTTTGAAGAGGCAGTAAGGATCAATCAATCTAATTTTGACAAAAACTATTCCAAAAAAATGCAATTTATGGAAATCTTTAAGTCAAAACTCATTGAGCAATTGCCTTCAACAGCGATTATTTCATCAAATGATGGCGTCCCCAATATCCTTACTGTTGCTTTTGAGATAATTCGTGGTGAAGTGTTGTTGCATTCACTTGAAAAACATGGAATATTGGTCGGAATCGGCTCTGCGTGTAGTTCACATAGGGAAAGTAGGTTCAAGAAGCTTCTTGGACTTGATGATCTTCATCGTGATGGAATTGTCCGTTTCAGCATAGGTGATGATTGCGACGAAAATGATATACAATTTGTGGTTGAAAAGATTGTAGAGGAAATTAAAGTCCTAAAGGACTTTGTGCGAAAGTAGAAAATAATTGGCGAAAGCCTATGGAGAAGATATGAACAACGTAATTATTATTAGGTATGGCGAGATTTTTCTTAAAGGAAAGAATAGAGATTATTTTGAAAATCTCCTCATCAGAAACATAAAATCGGCACTCGAAGGCTATGAGTATAAATTTGTGCGTGCTCAAGCAAGATATTTCATTGAGGATTTTTCAGAGGATGATGGATATGAAATCATGGAAAGGCTCAAATGTGTATTTGGCATTTACTCACTTTCTTTTGCAACTAAGGTTCCCACAAACTTTGAGGGTAATTTCATAGAAATTAAAGATGCACTTAGAACACTGGCAAGAGAAATCAATGATGAAAATACAATTGAAAAGCCCACATTCCGAGTGACGGTCAAGCGAGCA
>JAFWBH010000178.1 GCA_017507205.1 Clostridia bacterium | reverse complement strand
GCTTGCAGTTGATGAAATTGGAATATAGCTTTTTGCCTCTGATTCAGATATCTTTCCGTCAGCATAAAGCTGTTGTATTGTGACGGCGCCAGCAGGGTAGCCACAGATGAGTGATGAAAACAGCACAAATGCACCCTTCCTCGACACTCCAAACAATGCCTTCACAGGCTTTTCAAAGGCTTTTGATATGTCGTCAATTATGCTTGTCCTTGACATAAGACCAGAAAGAAAAACAAAAGGGAAAATGGCAGGAAGCACAGAGGATGAAAACACTGCCAGCCCCTTTCTTGCGCTGTCAAGATAGTGTGAAGGGAAGGCGAGCATAAGTCCAGCAAATACCAAAAGCGTCAAAGGCAGGATATATCCCTTGACCTTTGACAAGGTGCCAAGGCGTATATGATGTGCTTTTGCAATTCCCGTGACAGCAGTTTTTCTCACATAAAAAAATATGCCCACCACCTCAAAATTATGTGATGAGCATATATTTGTTGAAAACGATTGGTTAGATTGTCGGTTATTGTGAGCAAAGCTCCAAAATCTTTGATGCCTTTGGTCAAGACGCACGAGGGGATAGACGGGTGAATCCTTTTCACAGTCGCTGGGCTTATAATAGAAATATCCGTCAGAGGCTGACAATATTGGCAATATTTTTTTGCGCTTGCTATCTCTGATTGCGAGGATTGTTGTATAAGGCTTTTCATCCTTTGCAAGCTGGACAAGCTGTTTTGTTATGCCAATGGTTGTGCATGCTGCAATACGCTTGATTGTTGAACGAGTATATCTTCTTGATGTAAGCCCCAAAAACTCCTCAAAGGTGTTGAAATCTGTCTTTGAAATACGGTTTTCCATACCCTCGTGGATGTTGGTGATATCTGCCAGCTCCTCAGCAGTCTTGCTCTTAAGAGCATAAGTGGAAATGGTGCCATATTTTTCAATGTCAACAGGCATATCCTCTGCCTTTACAAATTCAGGCACAGCCCTTGAAAAATCCTCACCCTCAAGTCTTTTCTTTCTTATCTTGGTTGAGGAGAGAATTGTGCTATCATTGTCAGGGACACGAGGTATATTGTGATAGTCAACCCTGTCGCCATATTTTGCACCTGCCTTGATATACTCAACTGCAAGTATGTTGTTGGGCATTTGGAGCATATTGGCAATGTCAGGTCTTATGAGATTCAGCGCAAGAGAACGTGATTTTGCCACCGAGTATCCCTCTGACAAAAAGCCCTTGAGCATGCTTGACATATCCTTTGACTCGCTTGCCATAAACTCAGCCACCATACTGAGATCGTTAAGCTCCTCAGTTTCTGTGCCGAAGCAAAGGGTGAATTCCCCAAGCATAGAGAGTGTTTTCAAGGCGCCCTCTGCAAAAAATTGCGCATTTGACAGGGTGTAAACCGTAGGAAGCTCTATGACCACATCTGCGCCAGCCTCAATAGCCCATTTTGCACGGGTGTATTTGTCTGCAACACAAATGTCACCACGTTCAGTGAAGCTTCCGCTCATGACAACAGCCAAAATATCTGCACCCACCTCACGCTTTGCCTTGCGAAGCTGTTTCAGGTGTCCGTTGTGAAAGGGATTGTATTCTGCAATAATCGCTGCGATTTTCATTTTTATCCTTTTTAAAGCAAAATTTTCAAAAATGCCTTTTTTGTCTTGATTTATTGAAGATAGTTTACTATAATTATATATGCTTTTTTAAGAAAAGCAAGCAAATCGAGATTACACAACTTAAGGAGATACATTATGTCACAATTTCTTGACAACTTGATGGCAAGAGCAAGCAAGCGTCAAAAGACAATCGCATTGGCAGAAGGATTTGACATCCGTGCCTGCAAAGCAGCAGAAATGCTCACAAAGGACGGAGTCTGCAAGGTGGTCCTCATCGGTGATGAGGCAGAAGCAAGGGCAAAATTCCCCGAGGTTGATTTTACAGGTGTAAAATTTGAAAATCCTGCAAGCTCAGAAAACCTTGAAAAATACGCAAACACACTTTATGAGCTTCGCAAGTCAAAGGGTATGACCATTGAAAGCGCACGTCAAATCGTCAGCACAAACAATATGTTCTATGCTTGTGTTGCATTGAAATGTGGTGATGTTGATGGTGTCGTTGGTGGCGCAGTTTTCTCATCAGCAGACGTTTCAAGAGCAGCATTCCAGGTTGTCAAAGCAGCCCCCGGCATCAATAGTGTGTCAAGCTGTTTTGTGATGATTCCCCCTGAGGATGGCTTCAAATACGCATCAACACCTGCATACATCTTTGCAGACTGCGCAGTCATTCCTTATCCCACAGAGGATCAGCTTGCTGACATCGTTGTTGCAGCCAACGATAGCGCAAAGAATATCATCGGCATTGATCCCAAAATTGCAATGCTCAGCTTCTCAACCAAAGGCAGTGCCAACCACGAAGCAGTTGAAAAGGTCAGAAATGCTTATGCCAAGGTCAAGGCATCACATCCCGAAATCAACGTTGACGGTGAAATGCAGTTTGACGCATCATTAGTGCCCAGCGTAGGCAAGCAAAAGGCTCCCGAAAGCACCGTTGCAGGCGAAGCAAACGTCTTTGTGTTCCCCAACCTTGACGCAGGCAACATCGGCTACAAGATCGCACAACGTCTTGGCAACTTTATGGCAGTAGGCCCCATCATGCAAGGCCTTGCACTCCCTGTCAATGACCTTTCAAGAGGTTGTTCAGCAGAAGATATCGCAGCAGTGGCAGCAATCACAGCGCTTCAAGCAAAATAATGGAGGAAAATATGAAAGTTCTCGTTCTCAATGCAGGCAGTTCATCACTCAAATATCAACTTGTTGATATGACCACCGAGGAAGCACTCCTCACAGGCATCTGTGAAAGAATCACAGCAACAGGTGGTATGCTCACACAAAAGACCAAGGAAGGCAAAAAGCTTGTCATCACACAAGATATGCCCACACATAAGGAAGCACTTGAATTGGTGCTAAAAGCACTTGTTGACGCAGAATATGGTGTCATCAAATCAGTTGACGAGGTTTCAGCAGTAGGACACAGAGTTGTCCACGGTGGAGAGGACTTCACATCATCAGTGGTCATTGATGAGGAAGTCATCGCAATCTGTGAAAAGAATAGTGACCTTGCACCCTTGCATAATCCCGGCAACGTTGCATGTATCGAGGGCTGTCAACAGGTTATGCCCGGCAAGCCCATGGTCGCAGTCTTTGACACAACCTTCCACTCAACAATCCCTGCAAAAGCATATATGTATGGCATTCGCTATGAGGATTATGAAAAATACAAGGTCCGTAAATACGGCTTCCACGGCACCAGCCACAAGTTTGTATCCTCAGAGGTCGCCAAATATCTCGGCAATCCCAATGCAAAAATCATCGTCTGCCACCTTGGCAACGGAAGCAGCTTGTCAGCAGTTGACGCAGGCAAGTGTATTGACACAACAATGGGCTTCACACCTCTAGAAGGACTTATTATGGGCACACGCTCTGGTGATATCGATGCAGGTGCAGTTGAATATCTCGGCAAAAAGCTCGGAAAGGATATGAGTGAAATGGTCACATACCTCAACAAGAAATGTGGTATGTATGGCTTGAGTGGTGATTTCAGCTCAGATATGCGTGACCTTGAGCCCAAGATGTTGGCAGGAGATGACAAGGCAACCATCGCAATCACAGCAGCAGCATATCGCATCAAGAAGTATGTTGGCGCATTTGCAGCAGCACTCAATGGCGTTGACGCAATCGCATTTACAGGTGGCATCGGCGAGCATAGTGATCTTATGCGTGGCATTATCGCTGGCGATATGGAATATATGGGTGTCAAGCTTGACGGCGAGCTCAATCACAAATATGTCAGTGGCTATGATGCAGGCATCTATGAAATTCAAGCAAAGGACAGCAAGGTGAAGGTGCTTGTTGCCACCACCAATGAGGAGCTTTCAATCGCAAGAGAAACTCTGGCACTTGTCAAAAATGCATAATTAAGGTGAAAAGGGGGCGTTTTTGCCCCCAAAACCCTTTAAAAATACCCAAAATAGAGAAATGTGCAAAATCGTTTGACAATATGTCATTTTTTCTCTATAATTGCATAAGCAAAATATTTTTATAGAATATAATCGGAGGAGATAGATATGGCAACACCAAAAAATAAAATTTCACATTCAAAAACAAATTCACGTTTTGCAAACTGGAAGAACAGACTCTCAACTCCCGGTCTTGTTGAATGTCCTCAATGCCACGAATTGAAAAAGAGCCATGTAGTATGCCCCAAATGTGGTTACTATGACGGTGAACAAATCGTAAGCAAGAAAGAAGAAAAATAAGGATGATTAGAGAACGAGCAATCGTTCTCTTTTTACAATTATGGAAAATTACAAAATTGTCGTAGATGCAATGGGTGGCGATTACGCCCCTCAGGAAGTAGTAAAGGGCGCTTTTGAAGCACTGAATCAAGACAAGAGCCTTGAAGTGATATTGGTTGGCGACCTTGACAAGGTTGACGCAAGCCTTTTCGATGGTGTCAAGGAGAGATTGACGCTTGTTGACGCAAAGGACGTCATCACCAACGATGATATCCCCACATCAGCAATCAAGCAAAAGAAGGAAAGCTCACTTGTCAAGGCAATGGATATCGTTGCAAAGGATGAAGCAGTCGGTGGTCTTGTTTCAGCAGGCTCAACAGGAGCAGTTCTTGTTGGCGCATTTATGAAGATAGGCAGAATCAAGGGTATTTCACGCCCAGCACTTGCTCCTATGCTTCCCACTGTCAAGGGCGATCAAAAGGTCATTCTCTGTGACTGTGGCGCAAATATTGACTGCAAAGCAGTCAACCTTCACCACTTTGCAATTATGGGCAACGCATTC
>JAFWBH010000177.1 GCA_017507205.1 Clostridia bacterium | reverse complement strand
TATTCCATAAACTCATATCTTGTGCGTGCCTGGCATTCACCAGCATATGCCTTTGCCAAATTGTTCAGTGTTTTGCTTTCAATAAGTTCCATAAATACCTCCAAGGAGATTGTTGACAAAAGCCACCGACAATATACGTTAAGCATAAAAAAAGGCACTCATTTGAGTGCCAATTTTTTGTTTTTTGTTCAGATTATTCTGCGTCTGCTTCGTCAGCAACGGGTGCTTCTTCTGCAGGAGCTTCTTCGGTTGCAGGTGCTTCCTCTGAGGGTGCTGATTCTGTTGACATAACTTCGTTGAGCTCGTCAAGCCAGAAGATCTTGCCCTTCAGGATGAGGGTGATGATGTCAAGGAAGAATACAATTTCACCACCGATGAGGGTGACGATGACTGCAAGGACCATGCCCATTGTGTTGTCAGCGAGTGCACTCTTTGAGAAACGATAGAGGCCTGCGGGAATTGCCCAAAGGAAGCAGAGAAGAACCTTTGCCCAAAGGGGAACGGAATCATACCATTTGATGTATTTTGTTGCAAAATCTTTCATAGTTTAATCTCCTTATATAAAAATATATTGATTTTTTTGTTGAATATTCTTTTGATCTGGTTTTTTGCTTGAAAAGTGTCGGCTCAGTCCTTTTTGGGCTTTGGATTGTTGATCCATAGAAGCTTTTTGCAGACGAGAAGGCTGATGATGTCAACAAGTATCAAAATCTCGCCAAAGAAAAAGGTGACGATGACGGCAAGAGCCATACCCACATCGCTTTCTACAAGAGCGCTCTTTGAAAAACGATAGAGGCCATTGGGGATTGCCCATATGATAGAGAACAGAACCTTTGCCCAAAGAGGCATTGAATCGTAGAACTCTATATATTTTTCTGCGAATTCTTTCATTTGTAAATCTCCTTACGATATTAATTATTTCTTTCTTGCATTAAACTTGTCAATGCAATCTTCAAAGGTCAAGCCTTTTTTCTTGTCAATGGTGGACTTAAACTCCACAGGACTTGCATTTGTATAGGTGCAGAAACGGATGGTGTGACCATTGTCCTCAATAGCCTCACCCTCATCAACACAGCTCCAATTGTCAAGGCTGTCAAGGTCATCAAAGAAAACTGTTGCCTCGCCGTCACTATCCACCTTGGTGATGTAGGCAGTGTCGCAATAGGGAAGCAGTGTATGATACATCATTGCGCCACCGATGACGTAAACCTCGTTGTCCTCTACAGCATAAATCTGTTCAAGCAATTCATCAAGAGAGGTGGTGAGGACATAGCCCTTGTCTATGGCGTCAAAAATGTCCCCGTCAGGATTGAGCACGATGTTCGTGCGATTTTTGAGAGGCATACCATTTGGCAATGATTTGAGGGTGTTTGCCCCCATGACAACCACCTTGCCTCTTGTATGTTCAACAAAGTGCTTCATGTCAAGCTTCAGGTCAAAAAGCAACCCATTATTTTTGCCAATGCCCCATTTTTTATCCACTGCAACAATAAGCTTCATATGTCACCTACACAGCCACTTCAATCTTGTCTTCAAGGGGAGTAAACTCATATCCATCAAGCTTGAAGTCATTAATGGTAAAATCGTAGAAATCCTTGATTTCGGGGTTTATCCACAATTTTGGAGCATTAAACTGCTTGTTCTGTAAAATCTTTTCGACAATAGGCACATGTCTATCATAGATGTGAGCATCAGAAATGACATGAACCAGCTCGCCCACCTTAAGTCCACTGACTTGTGCAAACATATGGACAAACACTGCGTATTGCACCACATTCCAGTTGTTGGCAGTGAGGGTGTCCTGACTGCGTTGGTTGAGTATTGCATTGAGCTTGCCGTCTGCAACATTGAAGGTCATTGAATATGCACAAGGGTAGAGGTGCATCTCGTGAAGGTCCTGAAAGTTGTA
>JAFWBH010000015.1 GCA_017507205.1 Clostridia bacterium | reverse complement strand
TAGCAAGGAAGAAAAACCCACAGGGGTCGTAGCATACTTGTCGTATGTGAGAATCCTGTGGGTTGCATCTGACGATGATAGGCGCTAAATAGCGCAGTTTTTATTGGTTGAAGACTACCCCAAACAATACACCACAAACAATACCTGCTATGGCACCGAGGATGAGAAGGGCGAGGAAGCCCCATTTCATACCATGGATGGTCTTTCTGTTGCCTGTTGCAAGACCAATGAGTAGTCCGGGGAGAATGCCAAACAAGGGAAGGAAGAAGCCTGCCATAAATTGAAGCTTGCCGTAGTTGATGCCTTCACAATCCTTGGGTTGTTTTTTGCCTTTTTTTCCTGTTTCAACGGGTGCTACAGGTGCTGGAGCAATGGGAGCTGGGGGTTGAGGTGCAGAATATTGAGGTTGAACTGCAGGGGTATTGCTGGCTGCTCTGAATCTTGAGCCACAATTATTGCAGATATATGCACCATTGTTGTTGATCAAATCGTTTCCACATTTAGGACATCTAGGCATAGTTGTTCCTCCTTAATAAAGATTTATTGATTTTATTTTAACCTCAAATACACAGCATTGTCAATACTTCTTTTTTCAACATACCGAATTATTTAATATTATATGCATTTCGCCTCACGATTGTATCGCCCTTCAGCAACGAAAAAAGTGAGGTGTTGCCCTCACTTTTCCGTTCTCGTTTTATTTTATCAAGGATGCTGTCAGCCCTCGCTGACCTCGTCTGGATTGTCCTCTTTTGCTGTTGCAAGGACCATTTTGTCACTTGCCACAACGCTTGGTGCAATCTGCTCAAATTTTTCAAGGAGAGCCTTTACGGTCAAGCTCTTTTTCTCCTCACCACTGACGTCATAGATGATTTTGCCTGCATTCATCATAATGAGTCGATTGCCGTAGGTGATGGCGTCTTGCATATTGTGAGTTATCATCAAAGTTGTAATATTGCCATCTTCAACTATCTGTTTTGTCAGATAAAGCACCTTTTCTGCTGTTTTGGGGTCAAGTGCTGCTGTATGCTCATCAAGGAGAAGAAGCTCTGGACGATTGAGTGTTGCCATCAAAAGCGTGATGGCTTGACGCTGTCCACCACTGAGGAGCCCAACCTTGCTTGAAAGCCTTTCTTCAAGACCCAAATCAAGCTTTGCAAGGGCGCCAACAAAGTCCTCTCTATCCTTTTTGGGCATACCCCATTTCAATGAACGTGTTTTGCCACGGCGTATTGCGAGGGCGAGGTTTTCCTCAACGCTCATATCTGCACAGGTTCCCATCATAGGATCTTGAAAAACTCTGCCAAGATATTTTGCTCTCTTTGCCTCACCAAGCTTGGTGATTTCTTTCCCATCAAGGACAATACTGCCATTGTCTACAATAATGGTGCCACAGATTGCGTTGAGAAGGGTTGACTTGCCTGCTCCGTTGCCACCGATGACAGTGATAAAATCGCCATCGTTGATTGTGATTGAAAGGCCATCAAGGGCAAGCTTTTCATTGATGGTGCCTTTGTTGAAGGTTTTGCTTATATTGTCAATTTTCAGCATTGTCCTCGTCCTCCTTTTTTATTTCTTCTTCTGGCTCTTGAATGTTGTCAACAAGGGTGATTTCTTCAACGCTGTTGCCTATGCTTATATCGGCACCCTCGGTGGCAAGCTCCACCTCTTTTTTGTCCTTTCTACCAAAGAGCTTTTGCATAAGAGGACCTGATCCGTTCTTGATTGCAGGGATTGCAAGGACAAGAGTGACCATGATTGCAACGATAAGCTTGAATATGTCAGGATTGAATCCGGGGATAAGCAAAATGAGCTGTTCCACGAGGCAATAAATCATACTGCC
>JAFWBH010000176.1 GCA_017507205.1 Clostridia bacterium | reverse complement strand
CATGGCATAGAGGTGCAGGACGAGAAAGAGATGCTTAAGGAAACATTTTCTAAACTTGGGAAAAGAGATAGGGAAATAGTCCGTAAGCGATTTGGCCTTGATGGTGAAGAGGAGATGACACAGAAGGAGATTGCAGAAATGATGGGAATATCTCAATCATACATATCACGCCTAGAAAAGAAGATTTTGGTGCAGTTAAAGAAAGAAATTTTAAAATTAAGCACATAACTATTCTAAATTTACACAATTTATATAATAGTTTGACTCCTTACATAGCAAAATTGACGCTGTGTAAGGAGTTTTTATGAATCGTGTTTTTATTACTGGAATTGACACTTCTTCACTTCCAAAGCTAACAATTCAAGAGTCAAATGACCTTTTAAAGCAAATTTCTGAAGGCGATTTAAATGCAAGAGAAATGTTTTTGAGGGCAAATATGAGGCTCGTTTTATCTATTGTAGGACGATTTTCTAGCTCTCATGAAAATGCTGATGACTTGTTTCAGGCAGGAATGGTCGGCTTGGTAAAATCTCTCAACAACTTTGACAATGGCTATGGCGTATGCTTTTCAACATATGCAGTGCCTATGATTATGGGGGAAATCAAGAGATTTATTCGTGACAAAAGTGGGATAAAGGTGCCACGAAGTATGAGAGATACTGCTTTTAAGGCGTTGAAGGCAAGGGAATTGCTTAGTGAGCGAAATGCCGAGATAGAGCTTGTGGAAATTGCTGAAGAAATCGGAATACCATTAAAGGACGTTGCGTGTGCACTTGACGCAGTGAGTGATACAGTTTCATTTTATGATCCTGTTTTTGGCGATGATGATCCCGATGGTCTATTGATACTTGATCAATTGGCAGATCCCAAAGAAAACCCTGATAGATGGACGGAAAACATCGCTTTGAGTGAAGCGATGAGATGTGTGCAGGACAGGGAACGTATGGTGCTAAATTTAAGATATTTTGAAGGGAAAACCCAAGTTGAAATAAGTGAAATTACTGGCATAAGCCAGGCACAGGTCAGCAGAATCGAAAAATCTGCCATAGAAAAGCTGAAAAAATGTCTTTGTTGAGTTTAGCTTTCTGGATCTTCATCTGTTGAGCATATGTTTGCACAACCGATAAGCTCCACCAAAATGACATCACTGCCTATTTTGATAATATTGTTCCAGGGAATAAAGAGGTTGTCATTGTTTGTGAATGACTTAAAAAAGCTTTTTTTCCCTGGGACGACAAGTCCCATAATGCGTCCTATAGCAGTGAAAATCATATCACAGATGTGACCAAGCTCTTTTCCATCTGCCATATTGATGACACGCTTTGCTGATAGCTCTTGAAAGGAATATTGTTTGTTGTTCATAGAATGAATCTATGCAAAGAGGTGCATACAATATACTAAATATTGTTTTTTTTCGATAAATCTTTACATTTCAATCAATATGTTGTATAATTGGCTTGAATAATAACACAAGGTGATGAGCTATGAAATGTATTTATTGTGGATGTTTAGACAGTAAGGTTGTTGACAGCAGACAAAACGAGGATGGCACTTCAATTCGTCGTCGTAGAGAATGTATTGGCTGTGGAAAAAGATTTACGACCTATGAAACAATTGAAAACACACCAGTACTTGTTGTTAAGAAGGATGGAAGCAGACAAATCTTTGATATAAACAAGGTCAAGCTTGGCATTATGAAATCTTGTGAAAAACGTCCAATTTCAATGTCTGCAATTGACAAGCTTCTCACCGACATTCAGCGTAAAATCCTCAACAGCCTTGAGCAAGAAGTGTCATCAACATACATTGGTGAGCTTGTGATGGAAGGGCTTAAGGATGTCGATGAGGTTGCCTACGTGCGCTATGCATCTGTTCACCGTCAATTCAAGGATATCAACACTCTTCTCAATGAAATTGAGGAGCTGGTCAAGCTGAAGGACTCCCTTGCTTCAATTGAAAAAAAGAAGAAAAACAACAAGCCCGAATAATTCGGGCTTTTTTTTTGCATTCTAATTGCGATTGAGAGTAAGTTAATAAATGTAGTTTTTGAAAAATTAATTAGTTTTAGCAGATTTTGTCAAAAGATGGCGCCTCAAATCATATAGTGTAAAACATTGAGGGAGAGAAGTATGGCGCTTGAGTCGTTGTTTGCATTTTTTAAAAATCTGTTCATTTTTTCTTCATATGTTGCTGAAAAAAGCTCGTTTTCAATGCCTTTGACAAAGGAAAAGGAAAAATACTATCTTGACAAAGCAGAGGCTGGTGATGAAGGGGCCAAAGAGATCCTCATCAAGCACAATTTGAGGCTTGTTGCTCATGTTGCAAAGAAATACGCAAATTATGGTGACAATGATGAGCTTATATCTGTAGGCTCAATAGGTCTTATAAAAGCCGTGTCCACATATAGACAGAATAAAGGGACAGGTCTTGCTACCTATGCGTCTAGATGCATAGAAAATGAGATTTTGATGACCTTGCGTGCCACAAAGAAGCACAAAAACAACGTATCACTCTATGAGCCAATTGGAGTTGATAAGGATGGCAATGAGCTTTCTGTTATTGATATGATTGCCGATGACAAGGATGTCATTGAAGAGGTCGAGCGTGATATTCTGATGGAAAGGTTGCGTGATATAACCAAGGATTGCTTGGACAATCGTGAATATGAAATAATCAAATATCGCTATGGTTTAGAGGGGAATGTTGCATTAACACAACGTGAAATTGCTCACATGTTTAACATATCAAGAAGCTATATCAGCAGAATTGAAAAGAAGGCCCTTGAAAAAATCAGAAGCCACGTTTCAAAGGAAGAGCTGTTATAAGAGTTGTCGTGAGAATTTTGATAAAATCAAAAAATAAAAATTTGCCTTGACAAAACGATATTTTCGTGATACTTTCACATAGGTGTCAAAGCGATAAAAAGCACCAAAGAGGTAATTATGAAAGAAAAATATGATGTTTGTATTGTTGGCGCAGGTCCTTCGGGTATTTTTACTGCAATTGAGCTTGTCCGTTTGGGAAGCAAAAAGAAAGTGGTCATACTTGAAAAGGGTCAACCTGTAGAAAAAAGAAGATGTCCAAAGGACAAGACAGGCGCTTGCGTGCAGTGCAAACCATATTGTCATATTACCACAGGTTTTTCCGGTGCTGGTGCATTTTCTGACGGCAAATTGTCACTTTCACAAGAGGTAGGAGGGGCATTGCCTGAGCTTATCGGCAAGGATTTTGCACAAGAGCTTATCAACTATACAGACAAGATTTATCTTGAATTTGGTGCAGATGAGCATATTGAGGGCATAGGCAACGAGGAAAAGGTCAAGGAAATACGCAAAAAAGCTATCAAAGCCGGACTTAAGCTTGTTGATTGTCCCATTCGTCATATGGGCACTGAGAAGGCTCAACAAATTTACTATGGACTCGAGCAATATCTTCTCAACAATGGTGTTGAGATGTATTTTGGCGCTGAATGTGACAACATCATTCTTGAAAATGATGTTTGCCGTGGTGTGTATGCAACAATAGATGGCACAAGGCAGGCAGTGTATGCCGATAAGA
This sequence comes from Clostridia bacterium, assembly GCA_017507205.1. Classification (GTDB taxonomy): domain Bacteria; phylum Bacillota; class Clostridia; order Christensenellales; family CAG-917; genus RGIG4097. Next base: position 1,780 of record JAFWBH010000176.1, on the reverse strand, counting down.
CCATAATTGCAACAGGCAGACGTGGTGCAGAATGGCTTGAAAAGATGTGTGCTGAGCACAATATTGCCCATGCACCCGGTGTTGTTGATATCGGTGTTAGAGTTGAGGTGCGCAACGAAATTATGGAAGAAGTCAATGAGGTGCTTTATGAAAGCAAGCTTATAGGCTATCCTGCACCTTTCAAAAACAAGGTTCGCATTTTCTGTCAAAATCCCGGTGGATTTGTGTCACAGGAAAATTATGACAATGAGCTTGCAGTGGTAACTGGCCACAGCTATAAAGAGCTGAAGAGCCAAAACACAAATCTTCCAATCCTTTGTTCGCATTCATTTACAGAGCCGTTTAAGCAACCAATTGAATATGCAATCAAGATTGGTGAGCTGACAAATATGCTTGGTGCTGGCAAAATTCTCGTCCAAAGATATGGTGATATTTTGGCAGGCAAGCGCACTTGGCCCAAGGAGCTTGATTTTTCAAATGTCAAGCCCACATTGAAGGATGCTGTTGCAGGTGATATCACTGCAGCAATGCCTTATCGCAGTCTTACAAACATTCTTGGATTTATTCAAGCAGTTGATCAGGTTGTTCCAGGCTTTGCAGGCTATGAAACACTTTTGTATTCACCTGAGCTGAAGTTCTATTCTAACCGTATCAAAATGGATGCAGATCTTAACACATCAATCAACGGACTTCATTGCTTAGGCGATTCGAGTGGTTGGACCAGAGGTCTTATGATGGCTTCAATTATGGGTGTGCTTATGGCAAGACAGCTAGAAAAATAAAACAAAGCTTTACGAATATACAAGCCTCACTTTGTGAGGCTTTTTAATTTCCAAAAATTGTTTTTATAATTACGATAACACTAAGCATACTAAATCTATGAGAAAAAATAGATTTATCATATTTGTGTTGGTTGCTGTCACAGCAACCTTTGCGATTGCTTTTGCAGTGACCGATGATGTTGCATTGGCTCAAGGTGAGTATGTTTATTTGGGTGGATATCCTATTGGAATAAGTGCAGACCCAGAGGGGCTGATTGTTGTTGAAATAACTGACGTCCAAACAGAAAATGGTGCTGTGCGACCAATGGATAACGTTGGGGTTGTAAAGGGTGATGTAATTAAAAAATTCAACGGAGAGAGTTTGACAAGTATATTTCAGCTTAAAGAGCTTCTTGCAAAAAATGAGCAAGAAATACTTTTGACAGTTAGACATAGAAATGGTGTTGTCGACATTGTGTCTATTGTTCCAGCGATATGCAGAACAGGTGAACGAAAGCTTGGATTGATATTGAAAGAAGAGGTGAGTGGAATAGGAACAATGACATTTGTTACACTCAATAATAGCTTTGGTGCCTTGGGACATCATATAATTGATGGAGAAAGTGGGTTATGTAATGAATTGCACTCAGGGAAAATATACAATACATCTGTGAATGATGTTGTAAAGGGGCAAAACGGCAAAGCAGGTGGTTTGTTGGCCTCATTGAACAAATTGTCAAGACCGACAGGCGAAGTGCTTCAAAACACGGATGTGGGCTTGTATGGACGATATTATGGCAATCCTCAAGGAAAATTGATTGAAATTGCAGATGAAGGGGATGCCACAATGGGCAAAGCCCAAATTTACACAACAATCAAAGGGGATAGTCCAGATTTCTATGATGTAGAGATTGTAAAGGTAATAGATCAAAGCACTCCAAAGGAAAAAGGACTGGTTGTCCTCGTAAAAGATGAAAGGCTTCTTGAAAGCACTGGTGGCATAGTGCAGGGTATGAGTG
>JAFWBH010000175.1 GCA_017507205.1 Clostridia bacterium | reverse complement strand
CGACAGTGAAGGTCTTTTGCTTTTTACAAATGATGGGGCACTTATTCACAAGCTTACCCATCCGTCAAGTGAAATTCCAAAAACATATATAGTCAAAATTGAAGGCGAAATCGTGGAAAGTGATTTGGCAATCTTGAGAAAAGGCGTCGTGGTAGATGGCGTCCGTTTTGGCAAGAGTAAAGTTAAGGCTCTTGATGTAGAAAAGATTATGACCAATGATGGGGAAAGATCACTTACACGCCTTGAAGTTATCATAACCGAAGGCAAAAATAGAGAAGTTCGCCGTATGTTTGAGGCAGTTGAGAAAAACGTTGTTTTTCTTAAACGAGTTGCCATTGGCGATTTGAGGCTTGGGGGCTTGTCACGTGGTGGCAATCGTGAGCTTAACGATTTTGAAGTTGCGTATCTTCAAAAGCTGTAATATTTGATGATATGAGGATTGTAGTTGTTGGTGGTGGTGCAAGTGGAATGATCAGTGCAATCTACTCTGCAAGGGCAGGAGCAGAGGTCATTTTGCTTGAAAAAAATGAAAAATTGGGCAAAAAGATATACATCACTGGAAAAGGTAGATGCAATGTCACCAATGACTGTGAGGTTGATGATTTCCTTCAAAATGTAGTTCATGGAAGTAAGTTTTTGCGTTCATCACTATACACCTTTGCACCAGCAGACACAATGGAGTTTTTTGAAAATGCTGGACTTCAGCTTGTGACTGAGAGAGGAAACAGGGTTTTCCCCTTGTCACAAAAGTCAAATGATGTCATCAAAACTCTTGCAAATGAAATTACAAGCGCAGGAGTTGATGTGAGAATGAAAACTCCTGTAAATGAAATTAAAGCTGACGGAAACTCTTTTAGAGTTTGCACTCCTTGGGAAACCATATTATGCGACAAGGTTATTGTTGCAACAGGTGGTGTCAGTTATCCTTCAACAGGTTCAACCGGTGATGGCTATAAATTCGCAACGGCATTGGGGCATAATATTGTCAATCCAGTTCCAGCATTGGCACCATTGCAGACGGTTGAAGATGTCAAGTGTCTTGAAGGCTTATCCCTTAAAAACGTTCGATTGACATCGTATGATGGAAATGGAAGGGTGCTTGCTGAGGAATTTGGCGAGATGCTGTTCACGGGAAGAGGACTCAGTGGGCCTATCGCTTTGACAACATCGTCATACATAAATAGGTCTGAGGGCGTTAGATTTTCTCTTGATTTAAAGCCGGCTCTTGATGAAGAAAGGCTGGAAGCAAGATTGCTCCGTGATTTTGAGGAAAGGAAAAATTTTGACATAAAGAATGCTACAAGAGCCCTTATGCCAGATAGGCTTAACAGTTATGTCCTTAAGGTCGCAAGGATACCTGAATACAAAAAGGTAAATTCTGTGACAAAGGAAGAAAGGAGTAGGCTTCTCAATGCATTGAAGAAATTGCCTTTTACACTAAAAAGACTTGCTCCATTTGAGGAAGCAATTGTCACAGCTGGTGGAGTTGACATCAAAGATGTCACACCACATATGGAAAGCAAAAAACACAATGGATTATATTTTGTTGGCGAAGTCCTTGATGTAGATGCATTGACAGGTGGATTTAACCTTCAAATTGCTTTTGCAACGGGGTATATGGCAGCAAAACACGCAACAAAGGATATCGGAGATAACAATGATTAACATCGCAATTGACGGACCAGCAGGGGCAGGCAAAAGCACAGTCGCAAAGGCTGTTGCAAAGGAGCTGAATATTGTTTATTTGGACACAGGTGCAATGTATCGTGCCACTGCCTACAATGCAATTAAGAATGGCATTGATGTAAATGATGAGGAAAAGGTCAAAGAAATGCTTGAAACGTTGACAATGGACGTTATGTATGAAGATGGTGTCCAACAAATTGTTGTCAATGGATTTAATACAACGCCTTATCTTCGTGAGCATTATATGTCAAAGGCTGCAAGTGATATATCTGCACATCCTTGCGTCAGATATAAGATGGTCGACATCCAAAGAGAGCTTGCAAAGACATATGATTTGGTCCTTGATGGCAGAGATATAGGCACATTTGTATTGCCTGATGCCAATTGCAAGATTTTCCTTGTTGCGTCTCCCGAGGAGAGAGCAAGACGTAGAGTCGCAGAAAACAAGCTTAAGGGACAGGAAAGCGATTACAACACAGTCCTCGAGGATATCAAAAAAAGAGATTACAATGATTCTCATCGCAAGGTTGCGCCACTTAAAAAGGCAGATGATGCGATAGAACTTGAAACAACCACAATGTCAATTGATGAGGTTGTGGCTACAGTTATAAAAATTGTAAAGGAGAAAATCCAATGAGCAGAATGTACAGATTTTCCAGATTTTTCTTGAAGCCTATTTCAAAGATTGTCTGGCCCACAACAGTTATCAATAAAGAAAACTTTGACAATTTTCAAGGTGGTATGATCATCTGCAATCACTAT
>JAFWBH010000174.1 GCA_017507205.1 Clostridia bacterium | reverse complement strand
TTTGAATTTTCACATCGTGCGCGCACGCGAACTTAATATAAGTTATTGCTTATATAAGTTTACCTTATATAGTATCGAGATTTTTTTAGCATTTTAAAAGCACAGAAATTTGCAAAAATATGTCCTTGTTTGTCGTCTTTGAATGTGCAATGATGGTGCAACATAAATTGTAGTATGCTTTATGGTCTGCTAACTGGGCGCTTGGAATATGCGCTATCCCAAATAGACGAGGGAAAAATCACTGAAATCCGTTTGAGAAGGGGCAGACCTCTTGTGGTCGTAGAGGGTGAAAAAAGGATACATCCAATTACTGACACAGGCAGATATATTGTCACAGCCGAGGACATAGAAAAGGTGCTTGGCTTTGCCACAGATTTTCAATCTATGCTGTAAACGACCAGCTTACAAAAGGGTATCTTGTAAAAAATGGAGTGAGAATAGGTGTCAGTGGCTTTGGAGTGGTGGAGCAAGGCAAAATCATCACAATCAAGGATATCAACGCCCTTGTTTTAAGAGTGCCTCACGAGGTCAAGGGCTGTGCCGAGTCACTTTTGCCAAAAATGTATCGTGACGGCAGACTCAAATCCACCCTCATCATATCTCCACCGGGGGCAGGCAAGACAACAATGCTTCGAGATATGGCAAGGCTAGTGTCAGCCACAGAAAACGTTCTCATCATAGATGAAAGATTTGAGCTTGCTGGGCTGGATTGTGGTTTTGATATTGGAGAGAGTGAGGTTATGAGTGGCGTAGAGAAGAAAATCGCATACGAGTTTGGCATTCGGTCAATGTCCCCAACCCTCATTGTCACCGATGAGATATTTTCTGAGGCAGATGCTGGAAGCATAGAGGATATTGTCAGATGTGGTGTGAAGGTTTTTGCTTCAATACACGGCGAGAGCTTGAAATCGCTTAAAGAAAACAGGGCATTTCATAGGCTTTTGTCATCCTTTGAGGTGTATGTCACTCTTGCTCCCGTGGGAAAGGTGGTGTCTGTTGAATATCAGTGATTTTTTGAGATTGATTGCAGGAGGACTGCTTGCCTTGGTGTCCTCATACATAGGCATCCTTGTAAAAAATGGCTACAAGGAAAAGACAAGGATATACAAGGATTTGGTGCTGTTCACAGAGGAATTCAAGAGAGATCTATCCTTTCAAAAGACTGCCTTGACCGATTTCTGCACCTCATTTGCAGAGGGAAAAAAGAGCAAAATCAAGGAGCTTTTACAAGAATATGTAGATGAGCTTAAAAAGACAGGGCAGTTTTCAAGAGATGTAGACAAATGGAGCCTTGCTCATTTAAAAAAGGATGAAAAGGAAGAGGTGCTGACATTTTTAAATGGCCTTGGAAAGACACCAACAGCTGAGCAAATCTCCTTTGTTGAAAGAAGTGGTGAGAGGTTTAAGGAAAGATTAAAGCAGGCTGAGGAAAATGAAAAGAAAAAGGGCAATATGTTTTTCAAGCTGTTTGTCCTTTTGGGCATAGCCTTAATGGTGATAGTGGGGTAGTGATGGGAGTTGACATAATTTTGAAAATCGCAGGCATTG
>JAFWBH010000173.1 GCA_017507205.1 Clostridia bacterium | reverse complement strand
CCTGTTGCTATGCAACCGAACCCGGTGTCCCGGCTGACGCTTGGCTTTCATTGAGCAAGCTCAAATGCCTCACTATTATACGAATCCCTGAGGACGCACCAAAAACCACCGAAAACTCGGTGGTTTTTACTTTATCCCAGGTCTTTGGGTGTTATCACACCTGTTGCTATGCAACCGAACCCGGCGTCCCGGCTGACGCTTGGCTTTTATTGAACAAGCTCAAACGCCCCACTATTATACGAATCCCTGAGGACGCACCAAAAACCACCGAAAGCTCGGTGGTTTTTACTTTATCCTAGGTCTTTGGGTGTTGTCACACCTGTTGCCATGCAACCGAACCCGGTGTCCCGGCTGACGCTTGGCCTTCATTGAGCAAGCTCAAATGCCTCGCTATTATACGAATCCCTGAGGACGCACCAAAAACCACCGAAAGCTCGGTGGTTTTTACTTTATCCTAAATTTTGTCAACAGCAAGGTTGACTAAGCAGATATTAAAAAATAAAGCACTTGCATAGCAAGTGCTTTTTATTTGCTTACATTAATTATATGACTTGTAGCACGAAGAATTTAAGATAGTTTGTTTCGTCTGCTGACATAAGTGATGGATGGTCAGGTGACTGTGTTTTAAATTCAATTTGACGGACAATTCTGCCACTTTCTTTTGCAGAATCTTGAAGCATTTTCTGGAAATTTGGCAAGGTCATGTAATGGGAACAAGATGCAGAAATCAAAAAGCCACCCTTGCGCACAAGCTTCATTCCAAGCACATTTATATCCTTATATCCACGATATGCATCCTTCACCTCAGATGCGCTTTTACAAAACGCAGGGGGATCAAGAATTACAAGGTCAAATTGTCTGTTTTCCTTTCTGAAAGAGCGTAACACCTCAAACACATCGCCTTGAAGTGTTGTGATGTTGTTTATTCCATTGAGGCTTGCATTTTCATTTACATTGTCAAGTGCAAGCGCTGACACATCTACGGCAGTCACAGAGCTTGCAACCGTGGCGCAATTAAGCGAAAATCCACCAGAATTGCAGAAGCAATCAAGGACATCGCCGTCCTTTGCATATCTGCGTGAGGCAAAGCGATTTTCTTTTTGGTCAAGGAAATATCCAGTTTTTTGTCCGTTTTTAATATCCACAGCCATTTTCAAGCCGTTTTCGGTGATAATAACACGGTCTGGAACCTCGCCATACAAAATACCCTTAGTTTCAGTCAATCCTTCCTTGATGCGCACTGCAACGTCACTGCGTTCATATATTCCTTTTGGAGTAAAAAGCTCTACAAGGCACTCAACGATGAGGTTTTTTACTTTGTCAATGCCAAGTGAAAGGAATTGAACAGAAAGATATTGGTCATATTTGTCAACAATGAGGGCTGGAATGTTATCAGACTCTGCAAAAACCATACGATAACAGTTGTCATAGCCCAGATTTATTCTGAAATTGTTGGCAGAACGAAGTCTTTCAAGATAAAAGGTCTTGTCGTCAACTTGATTTTCGTCACGGATGAAAATTCTAACAAGAATTTTGCTCAAATGATTTATGTATCCTTTTCCAATAAATCTGCCGTCATGGGTAAAAACTGAAGCCAAAGAGCCATTTTTGTCTTTTCCTTCAATTTTGGACACCTCGTTGGCGTAAACCCAAGAGTGTCCTGCAATTATTCGCTTTTCTTCACCTTTTTTAAGATAGACTGAATACATAATTCACCTAAAAACATATTTTTCTTTAATTTTATAGGCTGAAAGAGTATTGTGCAAGTGTTTTGACCACTTTAAAGGCGATTATTCGTCAAAATCATTGTCATTCTTTTTCTTGATTTCCGTTTTATCGGCATCATCAGCTGTATGTTCATTGTCGTCACCGTTGCTTATGGTTGAAAATAGCTCCTTGAAATTCAATCTTTGATGTGGAGTATCTTTTCCAAGAGGGGATAGAGAAATTATTGCAATAATAAGACAAACACTGCCCAAAATAATGTAATAAATTTTCAGTGGAGTAAAGAAGGCCGCGGAGAGCAGTATAACCCCAGAAAACATTAATCCCTTGAAGTTGCTTTTTGAGATAAATAGGGCAGGAATATCTGACAATTTTAGGGTGCGTTTTTTCTTTAAATCTGGCAGTAAATTGTGCCTTTTCAACAGCTTGAAAATCTGCCTTATTTTGATGACCTTGATGTATATTCCATATGACTCCAAAAGCCTCAAAGCCTTTCTTTCAATGCCTCTCGCAAAAAGAAATACGTTTGTTTGATTGTATTTTTTTGCCGTAGAGTATATATTGGGTAAGTCACTGAGAGTGACATTTCCAAACTTAAAATTCACATAAAAAAGGGCATTTTTAAGGGAAATAAAGTTTAAACCACTCTCAAAATCGTGATTTTTTAGAATAGTTTTTAAATTTTCAATCAAAAATGATGGTCCACGCACCGATAATTCAAGTGCAAGTCTGTCGTATGCATATGGTGCGTCTTCTCTCCTTCGCAGTGCCACAGATACAACAATATAAATTCCTTCAACAGCAAGTGCAATTACAATGGCAAGAGCAACATTTTCAAATAGTAAACCAGCCCATACGAATGTGAGGAACAACAGCAAAATTCCAATGGTGATAAGGTCGGTTATTTTTGCCATAAAATGAGTGTTGACAGAGAATAGATTTTTATGCCAAACAAATAAATTTTTATGATTTGAATCTTTGATTAAAGCTCAAATTGTTTAAAGGCATTCTTATATTAAACTTTGTGCATTTGTCCATATGTAATATATTTTATATTAGAATTGAGATTGCCTCTTGAAATTTTAAGATTTTTTGATATAATATTATTATATGAAAACTGTTGTATTTGGTGGAGCATTTGACCCACCACACCTTGAGCATAGCCGATTGACAGAATTTGCTTGCAAATTTTTGGGTGCAGAAAGGCTTATAATTGTGCCGACATATAGTCCACCTCACAAAAGTGGTGGCACTTTGTCATTTGAACACAGGGTAGAGCTTTCAAAAATCGCATTTTCTGGCTGTGCTGATGAGGTTATCATTGACCAAATTGAGCTTGATAGATCAATGGAAGGCCACAAATACAACTATTCAAGCGAAGTATTGCCAATTTTGAAGGCAAAATACGGAGATATTGTATATCTTATTGGTGGAGATAGTGCAGAGCATTTTCACACATGGCATAAGCCTGAGGATGTTGTCAAGGTGTGTCCTATTGCAGTTGCAGGAAGGGCAGGATATGACGATGTTGACAAAAAAATATGCAATCTAACCAGCTCTTTTGGTGGGAATTTCATTCGCATTGCTTTTGATGGAGAGGCAGTTTCATCTTCGGATGTCAAGGCAAGGCTCCTTCTTCAAATCAAGCCAGAGGGGATAAGTGATGAGGTTTATGATTATATCAAGTCCCATCACCTTTTTGAAAGGTATATTCCTTGGCTTGAAAAGCTGAAGGCATGGCAATCACCAGAATTGTATCATCACACTATCAATGTTGTTTTGCGAGCTGTCAATCTCAACTCATTGCACAACTTAAAGCAAGACTTTGACAAGGTGTTTCAGTCAGCCCTTCTGCATGACAATGCAAAGGAAAGACCATCAATAGATGGTCTAGATGTGCCATCTGACTCAATTGGAACATCTGTATTGCATCAGTTTTTAGGAGCAGAAAAGGCAAGGCGTGATTTTGGAGTGGTTGATGAGGACGTTATCTCTGCAATTAAAGTCCACACAACTGCATGCAAGGATATGAGCATTTTGCAAAAGCTTATCTACACTGCTGACAGCACATCATATGACAGAGAATATGAGCCCATTCCTTTATTGCGTGAAATTGGCGATAGAGATTTTGAGGAAGGCTTTCGTGCAGTTTTAGAATATACTTACCACAAGCTTTTGAAGGCACAAAAGAGCATCTACCCTCTCACATTAGAGGCAATAAAACAATATTTATAAATCAATGCACATTGGTGTAAAATAGGAGAAATATGGAATCTAATCAACTGAAAAACTTAATTTGCAAAGAGCTTGATGATCGCAAGGCTGTTGACATCACAGTTCTCAAGGTTGAACATCTCACTGTCGTTGCAGACTATTTTATCATCTGCACAGGCAAATCAAATCGTCAAGTAAAGGCTCTTGCTGAATATCTTGAGGACACACTTGACAAAAACCATCAAGTCAGATGTCTGCGTATGGATGGAGTTGATGAGGGCAAGTGGGTTGTCCTTGACTACGGTGGAGTCATTGTCCACATTTTCAATGATGATACTCGTATGTTCTACTGTCTTGAAAAGCTTTGGACAGACGGTGACAATGTAGAATTTTACAAGGGCGAGTAAGTCAATAATAAATCTCTATTGCTTTGCAATAGTAATCTAATATTCTGCATTCCTTGAAAGGTCAAGGCATCAAGCTTATGGCTTTTTCAAGGAGCCGATCCTTGTCCTCGTCATTGACCTCACTCATTGCTCGAAAAAGCTCCATGTCATAGGTGACCAACACTTGATCCTCGGACATTTTAAGGCTTTCTGCAACCAATGATCTCACAGAGTCAAGAAGGGATAATCTTTCTTTTTGAGAAAAGATGGGGCCAGTGAGCAGGGCAACAACCACATATCCATTGTGGTCAAAGGTTCTTACGGCTACAATCTGATCAAAGCTAAGGGCAACAGCTTCGGTGATATTTGCTTGAATTTGAATTGTGAACATAATTGGAGTTTTGCCTATCTGCTCCAAAATATGCACTTGCAATAAAAATGCTTATTTCAGGCAAAAACACAGAAAGCTAAAACAAATTTTTGTTTTATTGTGCGAGCTGTTGACATAATCACAAGAAAATAATAAAATAACAATGCTTCGGGGTAGGGTGAAATTCCCAACCGGTGGTATAGTCCACGACCACGCTTGCGTGCTGATGAGGTGAAATTCCTCAACCGACGGTAAAGTCCGGATGAAAGGAGCAGATTTGTTTCCCCCGAGAATAATTCTTGGGTTTTTTAATGCCCAAAAGGATATTCTTATGACAGAAAAATCAAACATTAATTGCGACATCGACAACGACTTCGCCGAAGATGATTTCTCATTTGTTCAGAGTGAAATGGACAATGAGGATGTTTTCTGCGATGAGGCTGAAAAAGATGAACTAGGCGATGTAGTCATCAAGGAAGCTGATGAAGCTGAAGAAGATATGGCTTTAAACGAAAGCCTTGAGGATGAAAATCTGAAAGGTGACGCAACAGACATCAATTCCAATGACGAAGATGACGAAGAACTTTCCAAAGGAAAGTTGGCTGGCAAGAGAAAGGGACTGCCCACAAGAAAGCTTTGTGGAATGGCTGTGCTGACAGCGCTTGCAGTTGTTTTGGCTTGCACAGTCCGTGCTCCATATTTTTCTGCACCATTTCTTGAATATTCACCAAGCGATGTTCCTGTGCTTATTGCATCGTTTATGTATGGCCCAGTTTGGGGGCTTGTCATCGCAGCAATAGTGTCTTTGATTCAAGGCTTGACTGTAAGCTCGAGCAGTGGATGGATAGGCATTGCAATGAACGTGCTGTCAACAGGTATATTTGTGCTTACTGCAGGCTTGGTATACAAATTCAAGCATAACATCAAGGGTGCAACAATTGGACTGGTGGTTGGCGTCATTTGTGGCATAGTAAGTATGATTCTTTGGAACATTCTCGTCACCCCGGTATTTATGAAGGTGCCCAGAGAGACTGTAATAGCTATGATACCCACAGTATTCTTGCCCTTTAATGCAATGAAATATGTCGGCAACGCTGCAATCACCTTTTCACTTTACAAGGCGACAGGCAAATTTTTCAAGCTTGCCTTTGGCAAAGTTCCAGACAAAACAGTTGTTGATGAGGAAGCACCATTGATTGGAAAGCATGTATGCAGGAGTGTAGAGAGCACATTTGCCCTCGCAAAACGCCTTGCAGACACTCTTGAGGGTGGCGAGGTAATTCTTCTCAACGGCGATCTTGGCGCAGGCAAAACAACCTTTACAAAGGGCTTGGCAGTGGCATTGGGCATAGAAGGAGAGGTCACCAGCCCCACCTTCACAATAATGAATGTCTATGAGGACGGCAAATTCAAGCTCAATCACCTTGATATGTATCGCATTGAAAATGAGGACGAGCTGTATGAGCTTGGAGTTGAGGATGCCATGACAGACGAAACTGTCACGGTTATTGAATGGAACAAGCTGACCTTTACAGACAAAAAGGTCATCAAT
>JAFWBH010000172.1 GCA_017507205.1 Clostridia bacterium | reverse complement strand
CTTTGATAGCGCGCTGTCTGGCTCTCCCTGTGTGCCTGTTGCAATGATGACAAGCTTTTCGGGCTTGGTTTTGCCAACTCCGTCAACGATGACACCCTTTGGCACCTTCAATTCACCAACCTTTGAGGCAACATCAACGATAGATTTCATGCTTCTGCCTGCAAGATAGACCTTTCTGCCGTATTTTTCTGCAAGCCACAAAATCTGTTGCACGCGATAGTTTGAGGATGCAAAGCAGGATATGATAATACGCTTGTCAGTGTTTTCACCAAAAATTTTGTCAAGACCCTCGCCCACAACCTTTTCTGATGTGGAGTGCCCCTTTCTTTCAACGTTGGTGCTTTCACCAAGCATAAGCATGACACCCTTGTCACCAATTTCCTTTATGCGCTTGATGTTGGTCCTTTTGTTGTCTATGGGACTGCGATCAAGCTTGAAATCACCTGTGAAAAAGATGACGCCAAGAGGCGAAGTGATTGCAAGGGCGCAAGCCCCTGCCATTGAGTGTGCCACCTTGATAAATTCAATTGAAAAGCAACCAAGCTTTATTGTGTCACCCTCTTTGACCTCTTTGAGCCTTGCAGGAATGTTCCTTTCAGCGAGCTTCCTTTGAAGCAAGCCAAGGGTCAAGGGAGTGCCATATATACTGGTGTCAAGCTCCTCTGCATAATAAGGCAATGCTCCAATATGATCCTCGTGGCCGTGAGTAAGCACCACACCACGAAGCTTGTGCAGATTTTCTTTAATATAAGTGATGTCAGGTATGATTGCATCAATGCCTGGACTATCCTCACGAGGAAATTCAACACCACAATCGACTATGATGATGTCATCACCATATTCGAGTGCAGTCATATTTTTCCCGATTTCGCCCACTCCACCAAGGAATGCGACTCTAACTGTTTTTGCCATTTTTTCTCCTACATATGCCAACACGGATATGCCCGTGCATTACGTGTATAATTATATCTATTTTAAGATTATAACAAACATTCCGTCTTTTTGCAACAACGCTGGATATAAATTTTCAACCACGTATCCGAGCCTATGATTTTGTTTGTTGGTTGATAATGCTATTCATCAATATTTTTCTTAATATGTGGTGTAATAAAAAAATTTTTGTTTACAATTTATGGCATAAAATATATAATGAAAACAACAATCAATTGTGAGGAATAATATGAGAGTATTCAATTTTTCAGCTGGTCCTTCTGTCCCTCCTCTTGAAGTGCTTAAGGAGGCTCAAAAAGACCTTTTAAACTACAACAACTCTGGCATGAGCGTTATGGAGCTGAGCCATCGTTCAAAATGGTATGATGAGATCAACGATGAGTGCATTTCACTCATCCGTGAGCTTTTGAATGTCCCTGAGGACTATCACATCATTTTGGTGCAAGGGGGAGCTTCAACTCAATTTGAGGCTGTGCCTCTCAATCTGCTCAAAACAGGAAAGGCAGATTACATTGTCACAGGCAACTTCTCAAAGAAAGCACATGAGGAAGCAAAAAAATACGGCGACATCAAGCTGGTTGCTTCAAGTGCTGACAAAAATCACACATATATCCCCATGCCAAGCCGTGACGAATTCAGAGCTGATGCTGACTATCTGCACATCACTGAGAACAACACCATTTTCGGCACAAAATACCCCTCACTTCCCGACACGGATTTGCCCATCGTTTCAGATATGTCATCCTGCATTATGAGCGAAGTAATTGATGTGAGCAAATATGGTCTTATTTATGCTGGCGCACAAAAGAATTTGTCACCTGCTGGTGTCACTCTTGTCATTGTAAGGAAGGACCTTCTCAGCAACGAAATGACAGTGTGCCCCACTATGCTCAAATACAGCGTCCACGCAAAGAGCAACAGCATCTTCAATACACCTCCCGTATGGTCAATTTATATGATGATGCTCAATCTGAGATACTTGAAAAAAATCGGTGGCGTCCCTGCAATTGAAAAGATAAATCGCAAGAAGGCTCAAATGCTTTACGACTATATTGACAGCACACCCTTCTATCAAAACAATGTTGAAAGAAGCTGTCGTTCAATTATGAACGTGCCTTTTGTCACCGGCTCAAAGGAGCTTGATGACAAGTTTGTCAACAAAGCAACAGAAGCTGGTCTTGTCAATATCAAGGGCCACAAGGTTGTGGGTGGAATGAGAGCATCAATCTACAACGCAATGCCCATTGAAGGCATCGAGGCACTCATTGAATTTATGAAGAAATTTGAAGAGGAAAACAAATAACCTGCTCCCTTCTGACTCGTAAATAAATATCACAAAACAACACTTTAAGTGTCAAAATCAACAGATAAACTGCCCTTTTTTGTTTTATAATTGGGCGTGGTAAAAGATATGGAAATACTTACACTCAACGCAATTTCTCAAAAAGCAAATGCTGTCCTCAACGGCTATCAACTCACAAAGGAAAGCGAAAATCCTGTGGGGATTTTGGTGCGCTCCTTCAATATGAATGACTGGGCTTTGCCCTCATCTGTTCTTGCTGTGGCAAGGGCTGGTGCTGGCGTCAACAACATCCCTCATGGTGACTATGCAAAAAAGGGCGTGTGCGTTTTCAACACTCCCGGTGCAAATGCAAATGCCGTGAAGGAGCTGGCAATTGCATCTCTCATTCTTGCTTCAAGAAACCTTTACCCTGCAATGTCTTGGGCAACCACACTCACTGGTGATGATGTGGCAAAGCAAGTGGAAAAAGGCAAGGGGCAATTTGTCGGCAATGAGATTTTTGGCAAAACACTGTGCGTCATCGGCCTTGGTGCAATAGGAAAAAAGGTGGCAGAATCTGCTCACGCATTGGGCATGAATATTGTTGCTTACACTGTGCCTACAGGCGAGGATTTTTCAAAGACAGCTCCTTGCGCAAAGCTTTACAATACTATTGAAGAGGCTGTTGAAAATGCTGACTTCATCACCCTTCATATCCCCTATCTTCCCACCACAAAGAACACCATCAATGCTGACCTTATTTCACACATGAAAAACGGCGTCATCATTGTCAATACTGCCCGTGGTGAAATTGTAGATTTAGAGGCTGTAAAGAAAGGTCTTGCTGATGGCAAAATTCGCAGTTATGTCCTTGACTTCCCCACCGAAGAAACAATCGGCTATGACGGCATCATCAACACACCTCATCTTGGAGCATCAAGTGAGGAATCTGAAGAAAATTGTGCTGTGATGGCATCCAACAGCCTTCGTGAATATATTGAAAAAGGCAATGTGATCAACTCGGTCAATATGCCAAACATCAGTATTGAGCCTACAAAGGCACATCGTTACACCATCATTTCAGCTGACGATGTTGAGCTTGACGGAGTGTCAGCAGTGCGTGGTGGCATAAAATACACCATTATTGACACAGACAAGCTCCTTGATGAACACTTCTTTGAAAAGGACGGAGTCATAAAGGCGAGAAAGGTTTTTTAATTTTATTTGCAAAATAAAAGGAACAGCATCTGCTGTTCCTTTTTTTGTTGTTTTCCAATCAAAAAATCTGCACAGCAGATTAATTTTGAAGGTGCGCTATGTGCTTCAATGTGGTAAGCATATCCCTTGTTAGGTTGCTCCTTTCAACAATGATTTCATCTGGACATTCCCCTATGACTGCCATGATTAAATTGAATTCATCATTGTCAAAAACATTGAGTATGTTTGCCTTTTTCCCAGTGGTCAAATTGTAAACCTCTCCATTGTCAATTGCCACACGATTGTCTGCATTGTCTGTTGATGTGATGAAGGCAGAAATGTCATAGGCGTCACTGTCTGTTGAGTCCATCAGCCTCGTTGCAAGTGATATGACCTCTTCCCAATTTTGCTTCAGCTCCATAAGACGAAAGTTGTATAAGCCGTCTACATTGAAGTCTGCTGTTTCTGCCAATGCTCTACGCAATAAATTCTCCTCGTATCGCCTGTCAAAATGCACAAGTGAACATATGAGGGAGCAGGTGGCGTGAGTGAGGGTGAAGGACGGCAACCGTTCAAGAAAAAATGTCGTTTTCATATATGTCAATATGATGTCGTCCATCAATAAGGTCAACTCATCCTCAAGCCCTGCACTTTTTTCGCAAAGGGATGCTAGGTATATCCAAAGCCTATCCTTGCTCTCCTCTATGGCGAAGGATAAATCCTTCATCCTCACTATCCTATCCTTAATGCAATCTATTTCCCTTTTATACCTCTTGTCTATGCTGATTACGTTTGACCACATACCCCTATTTTATGCAAAGGGAAAATATTTATAATCAAAATTCTCTTCTTTTTGAAAAGGGATTTTTTCAGTTTTCAAATACGCAACACCAACATTGAAATAATAACAAATCCAATCACCTCAAAAAAGTGTATACTACGGATACTGATATATGCATATTGTTGCCTATTGACATTGCCACATTAGTATGCGATAATTAAATTGATTTGACAAAATCTGACAAAATGTCACAAAGGAGATCTCAACAATGACCTGTGTAAATAAAACCATCACGTGTGGAACATGTGCTGGACAGCGAAACCTGTGTGCAAAAGAACATGATAAATGGGATGTGTTTATCGCATATTATGGCGGTGCAGAAAAAGGCACTCAAACACAAGCTGAAGCATTGTTTGACCGCTTAAACGAACAACCACTAATAAATGGTCACAAGCTGAAAGTCTACCAACATACACGCATCAATGCAGTGGGGTCATACGGGATAACGCCTGCTATCGTTAAAAAT
>JAFWBH010000171.1 GCA_017507205.1 Clostridia bacterium | reverse complement strand
GGTGTTGAAGGAGAAGCATACACCTCTTTCACTTGAAGAGGCACTCCTTGCACTGTCAGTGTGTGAGGCAACCAATCCCTTGGCAAAGAAGGCAGTGAAGAAGCTTGAAATGCTCAAGGGCTGTGAGGTTCACTCATCACATATGCTTTTCAAATCAGACGAAAATCCGTTGAGAAAGCTTGGCATGTATCTTACCTGTGAGCCAGAGTTTTTGGACAACGACCTTTTCATCAACTGACAAGCTTAATAAGACGGCGTTTTGCAAAGTAAAGACTTAAAGTGATTGTTTTTACTATGTAAAACTGCTGTTGTGAAAATTAAAAATAAACGGCACGACCGAAATATAGGAGATCAAATATGCAAGTCAAGCAAAGAAACGAAATTGACAACAAGTTCAAATGGCATCTTGAAGACATTTTCCCCACCAATGAGGCATGGGAGGAATGCTTTTTTGCAACAGAGGAAATGATCCCTCAAATCTCAAAATATAATGGCAATCTGAAGGATGATGAAACCATCCTTGAATGTCTACTCCTTGGCACAAGGATTGACCACGAGCTATCACGCCTTTATCAATATGCTCGCATGCATCGTGATGAGGATTCAAGAGAAACAATCTATCAAGGCATGACAGACAGAGCAGAGATGCTCATCGTCAAATATAGTGCATTGTCATCCTTCCTTTCACCTGAGCTTACAGAGCTTCCCATTGAAAAGCTTGAAGCCTTGAAGAATGACAAGAGATTCGCTGACTATTCGGTCACCTTTGAGCATCTCATTCGCAACAAGAACATCATCCTCTCAAAGAAGGAAGAAAAGCTCCTCAGCGAAATGCGTCTTTTCTCAGGCAATGCACAAGAGGTCTTTACAATGTTTGACAACGCAGATGTCAAATTCCAACCCATTGAAAACGAAAAGGGTGAAAAAATTGAGATGAGCCATGGTGTTTACTCAATGATGCTCCAAAGCCCCGATCAAGAAATGAGAAGAAAGGCATTTGAAAGCATGTTTACAGCATACAAGGACTACATCAACACTCTTGCCACCAACTATGCAGGCAACGTGAAGAAAAACTGGTTCTATGCCAAGATACGTGGTTTCCAAACAGCTCTTGATTATTCAATGTATGGCGAGAACGTTCCTTCAACCTGCTACAAGCAGCTTCTTGAAGCAGTGGACAAGGGCACAAAGACCTTGCATCGCTACATTGCACTTCGCAAGCGTATTTTGGGCATTGACCTGAATATGTATGACCTTCATATGCCCATCATCAAGGAGCAAAACCTTGCACTTCCTTATGAGGAAGCATCCAATCTTGTCAAGGAAGCCTTGAAGGTTATGGGCAAGGAATACGGTGACATTCTTGCATCAGCATTTACAGACGGCTGGATTGACGTCTATGAAAACAAGGGCAAGAAGAGTGGAGCATACAGCTGGGGTTGCTATGGCGTTCACCCCTTTGTCTGCCTCAACTATCACGAAACAACCCACGATATTTTCACAATCGCCCACGAGCTTGGTCACGCCCTTCACAGCTATTATTCAAACGCAAATCAATGTGAAGAAAAGGCAGGCTATACAATCTTCGTTGCAGAAATCGCATCAACAGTCAACGAGGTTTTGCTTTTGAAGCACCTTCTCAAAACAGCAACAGGCGAATTCAGAAAATATCTCCTTTCATATTATCTTGACATGTTTAGAACAACCCTTTTCCGTCAAACAATGTTCTCAGAATTTGAGGTGGCAGCACATACAATGGTTGAAAAGGGTGTCCCCGTCACAGCAGATGCACTTTCAAATGCATACTATGAGCTGAACAAGAAATACTATGGTGAAAGCGTCAATCACAATGACCTTATCCGTTATGAATGGGCAAGAATACCTCACTTCTACAGAAGCTATTATGTCTACAAATATGCAACAGGCATCACAACGGCTGTGACTATTGCAGACAACATTCTCACATATGGTGAGGAATACTTTGAAAAATATCGCAAATTCCTTTCAGCAGGTGGCTCACTTGCACCTCTTGATATCATTCGCCTTGCAGACGTTGACCTTGAAACATCTGCACCTTACGAAAAGGCAATGAGTGAATTTGAAAAGACACTGAAAGAACTTGAAGAACTTATCTAAGGCACTGACAATAATATTGCTTTTGGCACTTATGCTGACTCTTGTCGCTTGCAACGATACAAGTGACAGGGTCACTTATGCCTACGGAGTTTACATCAAGGATGTGACCATTGATGATGCTGGCGTATGCACCGTAAGGCTCACTCGCAACGAAACAGAGCACCTTGTTGGAGAGTCAGTTATTTTGATATCCGTTGAGCAAGGAAGCTTTTTTGAGCATTACACCTATGATGTAATTTTTGACGGCAATGCAATATTTAGTGCAGTGGAAGACAGACTTGCCCAAGATGGCACGTTGTCAAATTGGCAGATGTTTTCCACTTTGAAAATAATCTATGATTATGATACAATCTATAAGTCGATGAAAAGCGACAACAAGCCCGTGAAGAGAAACGGCACATATTCTCACTCATTTTTGGTTGAGAATGCACCCTTCAAGGCAACCCTTGTAAGAGAAGTCCCTCGCCAATCGGTGTGGTATGGCACAGCAATCGCAGTGGCTGTGGTGGC
>JAFWBH010000170.1 GCA_017507205.1 Clostridia bacterium | reverse complement strand
GGGCATCTCAAAGCCGGCAATCATACGTAGTGTAGTTGTCTTGCCACAGCCTGATGGGCCAAGAAGGGTGACAAACTCGCCACGCTTGATGACCAAGCTTGCATTTTTGACGGCTTCCTTGTTGCCGTATGCCTTTGTTACATTTTTGATTTGGATAATAGTGTCAGTGTTTGCTGTCATGTGTTACCTCAAATGATTTATCACGTGTATTATTTTAAAATGTTGGGGGTGATGCCACCCAGAGTATCACTGCCTTTTCAGCAGTTCTGTTTTCAATCTTGTGCATTTTGCCGGCAGTGAAGTAGAATGCCTCGCCCTTCTTCACCGTCTGTGAGTTCGAGCCGATGTGGAGATGTATTCTGCCACTGATGACATATCCAAACTCCTCTCCCTCGTGGGGCATATCCTCGCTTAATGTGGTGTGAGGGTCAATGGTCACACGGATAGGCTCCATTTCGTTCTTTTGTGCGTTTGGCACAAGCCACTCAATCTTGTGTCCATCTGCAAGCTTCTCAATAAAGTCAGCCTCTGTGAACACAATCTTTTCTTCCTTCTCATCACGGAAGAAATCTGCAAAATTTGTTCCAAGTGCGTTGAGAATGTCCTCAAGAGTCTGAATTGAAGGGGAAGTCAGCTCGTTTTCAAGCTGAGATATATATCCCTTTGTCAGCTCGCAACGGTCAGCCAATTCTTCCTGTGTGAGATTATTCTGCAAACGCAACCGCTTAATTTTGATTCCCAGTTCCATAACTATCCTTTTCGTTTAGTATTTATAAACTTTCCTGCCAGTTTAGGCAAAAATTACGAGCAGTTTATTAAGTTTCGCAATTTTAAGTCAAAAGTTTAGCAAAACTAAACATTTTATTGATAGCATTATATATATAATGAACATACAATGTCAAGCAATCGACATATTTTTTTCAACATAATCCGAAAAGTGTATCAAAACAAAAAAAGAACGGAGCAATGTCCGTTCCTTTAATTTTTATTTTATCCACAATGACACAGAGTGTCAATTCATGCCGTAGGCAATTCATGAAGGTGTTGCCTTCAATTCATGCAACTTGTTGCAATTCATTGCACAGCATGTGCTTGCTTACTCCTCAAACTTGATGAGTTCAACGCCGGCTTCTGTGAGGAGCTTTACAGAAAACTCATCGGGGTAGGAGTGCTTGTAGATGATACGCTTGATGCCACTGTTGATGATGATACGAGTGCAGATGGTGCAGGGCTGGTGGGTGACATACATTGTTGCGCCCTCGACAGACACACCAAGCTTTGATGCTTGGGCGATTGCGTTTTGTTCTGCGTGGACTGCGTAGCAAAGCTCCTGTCTTGTGCCACTTTCAACACCCAGCTTATCACGCATACATTCTCCCTTTTCACGACAGCTTTTTATGCCGGATGGTGCGCCGTTGTAGCCTGTTGTCAAAATACGCTTATCCTTGACAATGACTGCGCCGATGGCTCTACCTTCTCTTGCACAGCTTGACCAGGTGGCGACAACCTCTGCCATTTGCATAAATCTAACATCCCATTTGTCCATAATGACCTCAAAAACACCAGAAGTGGTGGTGTTTGGTTGTTTTTTTGTATGATTTATAATATAATAACATACATTGAATAGCTATTCAACAATCTTTTTCAAGAAAAAACATTAAAATGCAAAAGTTTTTGGCACAAAGTATTGACTTTTGAATTTTGGAATTATAATATTTTAGCAGACAGGCACAAAGAGTGCTAAATCAATGAATATTAATTTTGGAGGCATATTATGACACTCAAACCCTTGTTTGACAGAGTTGTTATCAAGGCAATTGAAACAGAAGAAAGAACTGCAAGTGGAATCGTTCTCCCCGGCTCAGCACAGGAGAAGCCTCAGCTTGCAGAGGTTATAGCAGTTGGTCCCGGCACCGAGGACACAAAGATGGTGGTCAAGGTTGGGGACAAGGTTGTGTATTCAAAATACGCAGGCAGTGAAATTAAGATTGACAACAAAGAGGTTGTC
>JAFWBH010000169.1 GCA_017507205.1 Clostridia bacterium | reverse complement strand
TGATAGATTCAAACTCTCCACCGCTTGCACGTATGGTTCTTTCGCTACCCTCATTATCTTCATCACAAGTGATGAGCACCTTGTCAAGTCCTATACTATTGCAAAATGGCAAAGCCATTTTGAGCATTGTCTTTGCATAGCCCTTTTTTCTTTCAGATGGGCAGACTGAATAGCCAATGTGTCCTGAATATTTTTCAAGGTATTCGTTGAAATAGTGACGTACCTGAATCATTCCAACTATTTTATTGTCACTCCTTCTAATCAACAAAAACTGAGTTGCAATAACTCTCCCCTCGGGCAAGGTTTCCTTCTTCTCATAATCTCTGCACTTAGCGATATAGTCATAGGGGTTTTCCATAACCTTCAATGAGCCTGTGCCGTCCATTGAACTGCCCATATCAAGCATTTCTTGACGATAATCTGCAATTTGACTTGCGTATTCTTCATTCACTTTTACTAAAACGAGCTCTTCCATATTCTTAATTTTCCAATGTCGTTTATTTTCTATATCGGTATTTTACGTTTGCAAATAAAATCATAGGTATTCGTCGACCAATTTGAGTATGCCGTCAAGGTCGGTTGCAGTTGCAAGGGCCATACGGACTGCCTTTGTGTTGCCTGTGTTTTTTGCATAGTGACAAAGATGCAATTTCATCATATTGGCAACCACTCTGTCGGGGAGTGTGCTACGCAAAATCTCAATATGTTCAAGAACTGCGCTCCTGTTGTCGTATGTATATTCAAGCCCTTGCAGGTCACTGAAAACATATGGTTTTCCAAGAGCGCCACGAGCAATCATAAATCCGTCTGCACCACTGATTTCCTTGACTCTTTCAAGGCTCTCCTTGTCAACTATATCACCATTGGCAACAACAGGAATTTTCACTGCTTCCTTGACCATTTTTGTGATAGTATGATCGGCAGAGCCGGCATACATTTGCTCTCTAAATCTTGGGTGAACTGCCACCATATCTGCGCCACCCCTTTCAGCAGCAACAGCACATTCAACTGCAAGGATTTCACCCATTTTGACACCTGCTCTTATTTTGACCGTAACAGGCTTTCTTGACCCTTCCTTTGCAGACTTAACAATCTCGGTAATAAGGCTTGGATTTTCCATCAAGGCACTGCCCTCGCCGTTGGACACAATCTTCCTTACAGGGCAACCCATATTGATGTCTACGATGTCAAATTTTTGAAGCCTTTCATCACGGCAAGCCTTGAAAATAAACTCAGGCTCACTGCCAAAAATTTGAACTGCAACAGGCACTCCCGTGTCTGTGGTGTGGAGCAAATCCTCTGTGCCTCTACCTCTATACACAAGCCCCTTTGCGCTGACCATTTCTGTATACAAAAGCCCTGCACCGTATCGTGCAGAAAGGTGTCTTGCCCCTGCATCAGAAAAGCCTGCAATGGGTGCAAACATAAGATTGGATTTCAGCTCAATATCACCAATTCGCATTTTATCTGTTGTTTTTGAGAGTTTAATCTGTTTTTTATGTCATCAAGTGCAATCCTGCACTTCTGCTATTTGCCTTGTCTTTTTGCCTCGTTCCAGAACTCGTCAAGCTCCTTGAGAGTATAGTCCTTCATTGACTTGCCATCTCTTGTTGCAAGGCTTTCAACAACCTCAAAGCGTCTGACAAATTTCATTGAAGCATCATGGAGTGCCATCTCATTGTCCACCTTGTAAAAGCGCAGGACGTTGCACACTGCAAAGAGAAGATCTCCTGCTTCTTCGTGTCTGTGGTCTGGGGTGGCTGTAATCAGCTCATCAAGCTCCTCTCTGACCTTGTCAACTGCACCATCAACAGTATCCCAGTCAAAGCCACATTTCTTGGCAATTTTCTGCACCTTTTCTGCATACAAAAGAGAGGGGAAATTTTTGGGAACTCTGCCCATTGCATCGGTGTTGGACGTATACTTCTTTTCCTTCTTTTTTGCCTCTGCCCAATACATCAATGCTTCCTCTGGTGTGTCGGCATGATTTTCTCCAAAAATGTGGGTGTGACGGTCAAGGAGCTTTCTGCAAAGTGCAGTGATCATATCACCCCAAGAAAAGTCCTTTTCGTCCTCTGCAATTTGAGTGTGAAAAACTGCTTGCAGAAGCACATCACCACACTCCTCAAGCATCATATCTCTGTCCTTATTGTCAAGGGCTTCAAGAAGCTCATATGCCTCTTCAATAAGGTTTATTCTGATTGACTCATGGGTTTGAATTTTGTCCCATTCACAGCCGTCATCAGCACGAAGCCTTTTCATAATTTCTTCAAGGTCACCTAGGTCAAAGCGCTTCCTTTCTTTAAGCTCCTTTTCCTCTCTTAAAAGCACCTCGTCAAAGATGTCAAGGGCCTCTGCCTTCACCTCGCCTTCCTTTCCGTCAAATGAAAAAACTACAGACTTATCTTTTCCGTAGGATGCGATGATTTTGTCCTTGACAGCCTTGCATTCATCCTTGCCATTGACCTTGACAATGCAAGGGATACGCTTGTTGACAAGTATGTAGGTGGGGGTGAAATCCTCCCCCATATAAAATTGATAAGAGCCGTTGACTTTTTCATTGAGTGCCATTGTTATACTCCCAAAACCGATTGACTCGGTGTGCTTTCAATAGGATTTTCCCCATAGGGATTGAGCTGTATTCCTGCTTGTCCATAACTCCAAGAAGGATTGACAGGAAGAAATACATTATATAGCATAACACAAACCCCACCAAAAGTGCAAGTATATCGTTCACGATATAAACCTTTGGCACAACAATTGCTAGGGCTGTCACTCCACCAGAAAACAGGGCAAAGGCAACGGGAATGGCAAGGGACATTGATGTAAGCTTCAAAAAATAGCCATTGACAACGGCAAGAGCAACAATGCCCATAACAAGAAGGGCAACACCAGCACCATTTATGCCAATGAATCGCACCAATATGACCATAAGAAGAGTCTTGACAACCACTGCACCTCCAAGTCCACCCACTGCCCATTTTGTTTTGTCAAGGGCTTGGAGCAAAGATACATATATCTGCATAACCGACATTATGAGGATATTTGGCGCTGTAATGGTCAACAGCCTTGATGCAATTTTTACAGCTTGGGTGTCAAGAGAGGAATATAGAAGGGTGATGATTTCCTCTGAAAACACCATCATAAAAACTGCTGATGGTATGCCTATTGTATAGGCAAGCTTCAAGGATAATCTGCTCTTGAATAGTATGCTGTTTATATCCCTCTCTGCTCTCGACACTGACACTGATGGCACAATGGCTATGGCAAGGGACATAATGAATACCACCGGCATATTGACAAGAGATGTGACAGGCCCTGACAACAAGCCATAATGTGCTGTTGCCTCTGCCGTATTCATTCCATTAAGCTTCAAAAGATTGACCACTATGAAGCTGTCAAAAAAGTTTGAAAGAGGCATAAGAATTGCAACAATGGCAATGGGAAAGGCGATTTTGAACATTCTCACCCCTTCCTTTTTGTCAAAGGTCAGCATTTTGTCACTTGTTTTGTGCTTCCTTTGTCTGTATATATAGGTGATGACGAGATACATCATTGTGACAACCTCTGACACCGTCACACCTATAAACGCCCCTGCAACAGCCCACATAAGCCCGTAGGGCTTAAAATACACTGCAAGAAACAGACCAAGCCCCAGCTTCACCACTTGCTCGATGATGTTTGAAAGTGCTGTTGGGAGCATATACATTTCTCCCTGAAACCAGCCACGAAAGCCTGCAATTATTCCAACAAAAAATATTGATGGTGCAATGATTTGAAAGCCAAGTGCAACGTCCTCATTGCCCTGCCACCTTGCAAGTGGTCTTGCAAGAGTCAGCACCAATACAGTGCTGATGACAGAAAGCACAGCAAGAACTGCAAGGCTTGCAAAAAGATACTTTTTGACTCCCTCACCCAATGCACGCTTTTCTGCCACTATTCTTGATAGTGCCGTTGGCACTCCTGCACTTGACAGCACCATAAACAAGGCAAACACCGGGAATACAAGCTGATACATACCCATACCCTCTGCCCCCAAAACGTTGGTGAGAGGTATGCGATACAACGCCCCTATGACCTTGGCAACCACCGACCCTGTTGCAAGGACGGTGGCTCCACTCATCAAGCCATTTCGCCTTTTTGATTTGACAGCACTAGACTTCATTGAGCAACCACTGCACCCAAGATTGCAGTTGCAAAGCGAATATAGCCAAGCTTATTTTCATCGGGCTGGGATTTTGACACCACAACAACCGTGCCAAGAAGGTCACCGTTTACAAGGATTGGCTCTGCAATAAGATACCCTTCCTTCACCCCTTGCCCCTCAAAAATGGCACCAATTTCAATGGCGTCAAGGACAACAGCACTTCGTGTTGACATAACCTTCAAAAGACTCTCAGTAGGCTTTGAGCTACGAGGGCTTTTGCCCTTTCCATAGGATGAAATTATTTTGTCACCGGCAATGACATAGACCTCTGCACCAACATATTCACCTATCATTTCTGCCACTCCGTCAGAGGCATAAAGCATATCGTCAAAGGGTGAATACTTTCTCAAAACAAGGTTTTCACCCTGTGGCAAAATTTCAAGCTCATCCCCCTCCTTTATGCGAAGAGTGCGTCTTAATTCCTTGGGTAAGACAATG
>JAFWBH010000168.1 GCA_017507205.1 Clostridia bacterium | reverse complement strand
TGATTTCCTCGCCGTCCTTGCTCATTTCAAGATGTAGGTGCTTGCCAGTGTGTGCCTCTGTTGCCATGGTGTCACTTATGGTGGCAATCACTTGTCCTTTTGTCACTGTATCACCTTCCTTCAAGGTGATGCCCTCGTCAAGAGAGTAGTAGCGTGATTGATAGCCTTCACGGTGGTCGATGACAATATAATGACCATTCAAGGGGTCATAGCCCACTGAGTTTACAACACCATTTGCCACTGCAAGCACTTGACCGTTGTCTGCAACAAAGTCAACGCCTGTATGAGTTGAATATTGGCTGAGGGTTGAGTTCCACACAAGAACAGAGTCTGAATGCTTTGTGACCACTGTGCCTTGACAGGGTGCACCAAAAATCAGTGCTTCAATGACAGGATTGTTGATGATGGGTGCATCGCCATCGTTTGAGGGCTTATTGTTTTGAGGCTTGTTGTCTGTGGGGGTGTCATTGGGTTTGTTGTCCACAGGGGTGTTGATGCTGTCGTCTGGTGTAAGGGGTGTTGACTGTTCTCCAAAATTGCCAGTGACGGCAAGGGCAATCACTGTTGCCACAGATGCGATACACAGCAAAATAAGAAGATACATTGCGTTTCTTTTCATAAAGCCACTGAATCTTTGAGTGGCAACTGCTATTTTACTCATTGTTTTACCTCCGTGGTGGAATTATTGACTG
Source organism: Clostridia bacterium (assembly GCA_017507205.1). Taxonomy (GTDB): domain Bacteria; phylum Bacillota; class Clostridia; order Christensenellales; family CAG-917; genus RGIG4097. Next base: position 6,677 of record JAFWBH010000168.1, on the reverse strand, counting down.
AAAATCGTTTTTTATACAGGGCAAAACAAAAAAAATCGCTTATTTTATAAAAATCTCAAAAAAATCAAATTCTTCATTGACTAGGCAGGCGATTGAAATGTATAATTTAGACATGGATTACAACAAGAGTATGTATGCATATATGAAGGACTACACCCTCAAGCATAGTGAGTGTGCAGTTGCTCGTGGCAATTTTAAGATGTCACCCTTGAAGCTTATGAATGAAATTAAGCGTGTCGCTGGTGGTCTGTATAAGCTGGGCGTCCGACAGGGTGATGTTGTCATGTCTGCACTGCCTAACATAGAGCAGGCAGTGTCCTTGCTGTATGCATCAGCTCTTCTCGGAGCAGTGTTTGCACCAGTGCATCCTCTTATATCCGAAAAGGAATTTGAAAGGGAAGTTGCCATACAAAAGCCAAAGGTCCTTGCAATCTCTGCTGTCAATGCAATGAGATTTTCAAAGCACAGAGGAGAGGCAAAGGTTGTGTATTGCCCTTACTGCTTCCACGGCTTTTTGGGCTTGCCATATTCTAAAGAATATGTTGAATACACTGGCAATGGCAATATTCCTGCCCTTCATATGCACTCGGGTGGCACGTCTGGCGTGCCAAAGACAGTTGTGCTGTCACACAGTGGTGCCAATGCCTTGGTTGACAATATGCTGTCATCAATACCATATCATTTTGACAAAAAGGACTCAATGCTTGTCACTCTGCCCATGTTTCATGGCTTTGGGCTTATTGTGGGTGTTCACGCAGCTTTGTCGGCAGATGTCAAGACGGTGCTTCTTTCAAAATTCAGTGGAAAGTCTGCATTAAAGGAAATTGTCCGACACAAAATCACAACAATGATTGCAATCCCTCGTATGCTTAATAAGTTTCTTGCAACAAAGGGCTTTGAGGGGGATAATGTATCATCACTTGAGCATGTGTTTGTTGGTGGAGATACTCTTGACAAAAGGCTTGCAGAGGAATTCAACGATGTGATGAATAGGGCAGGGGCAGGAGCTGTTGCACAGCAAGGCTATGGACTGACTGAAATGGGCAGTGTGTGTGTTCTTTCATCAAAGACTGATCCTGTTGGCACAATTGGACGACCTTTCAACAATGTTGATGTGGCAATTGTTGATGACAATGGGCAAGCCTTGCCTGACGGAGAAAGGGGAGAGCTTGTGCTTGGTGGCAATCAAATGATGATGGGCTATCTTGAAAAGGATGAGGATGCGTTTGTTTCCATAAACGGAAAAAGATATCTGCGCACAGGGGATATTTTTGCAAAGAACGGGGACAATCTCTCATTTTACGGAAGAAAGAAAAGGCTGATTAAAATATTTGGTATGAATGTTTTTCCAAGTGAGATTGAAAGAGTGGCAAAGGAGCTTCCTTTTGTGAAAAACTGTGGAGCATTTGAAAGAATTGTCAACGGCAAAACTCAAATCGAGCTTGTGGTTGAGGGCTCAATCACAGAAAAGCAAAGGGAAGAGATACAAAAGCATATCGGCAAAAATCTTTCACATTGGCACATTCCTCGCATTATAAAAACAATAGAAAAAATGCCCTATACTTCTATAGGGAAGATTGATTATGTTTCATTGTTCAATGGAGAATGTGAAGAAAATAAACCGAAGAAAGAGTGAAAACAAAGAAGTGAAAACAAAGGTTTTATTTACACCACAAATTGTGGTGTATTTTTTAGATTTCTTCAATGGCCTTGCGATAGGCATCAAGGATTGTTGATTTGACAAATTCTCTTGCATCGTGGTTGATGGGGTGAGCAATATCCTTGAACATACCGTCAGAGGCTTTTCTTGATGGCATTGCGATGAATATGCCGTCATTGCCTTCAATGATTTTGATGTCGTGGACAGCAAAGCAATTATCAATTGTGATTGATGCCACTGCCTTGAGCTTTGAATTGTTTCCTTCAAGAATGCGGATTCTTGTGTCAGTGATATTCAACATAATTCACCTTTTGTTTAATAAGTCTTGAGGTTATTCTAAACTATATTTTTAAATAATACAATACATTTTTTACATTTTATCCAAAAAATCGCAACAAATATGGGCAAAAAGCATATATTTTGAGTATGGTATCGTATAAAAATGAGAAAATTCACTTTATAGGGGTGGGTGGTGCCAGCATGAGTGCCCTTGCAAAGCTGGTTTATTTTCAAGGTGGAGCTGTGTCGGGCAGTGATAGGGAAAGGTCAAAAATCACCTGCGACCTTGAAAAGTATTTCCCAGTATTTTATGGCGAGCACCCCGAAATTGTTGAGGACTGTGACAAGATAATATATTCATCGGCAATTCAATTTGACAATCTTGAACTGAAAAGGGCAAGGGAGCTTAATATTCCCACTATTGAAAGACACAAATTTCTGGGGGAAATTTCACGAAAATTTCAAAAGACCGTTGCAATTGGTGGCACTCACGGAAAAACCACTGTGACTGCCATGGTTGCTCACGGATTAAAAGCCCTTGGTGTAAATTTTTCTGCTCACATTGGTGGTGAAACAGAATATGGAAATTTGATTTTGTCGGGAGATGAAATTTTTGTCACTGAGGCCTGTGAATACAAAAAAAGCCTTTTGAGCTTAAAGCCGTTTTTGTCTGTTCTTTTGAACGTTGAGCTTGATCACCCAGATTGCTATGAGGATATGAAATCTCTTCTTCGGGTGTATTTAACCTTTCTTGAACAAGGTGAAATTCAGATTTTTCCTGCCAAGCTTGTTAACATATGCAGAAATGAGCATATGACCATAGGTGAATATGAGAAAATCAACAATGCGTTCTCGGCCATAGAGAATGCTGGCAAGCTAAAGGATGAAGCAGTGATAGTGTTCTCAAATGGCAATATGACAATATGGTCAGGTGGTGAAATGAGAATAGACAATGGCACTCCTTATATGAGTGTCTATGAAAACGAGAGATATGCTGGCGATATAGCTCTTTTTGACAAGAATATGGCATCAACAAAAAACACCTTGGTGGTGGTGTCTATTCTTGCCCTTTTGGGATACAGCATTGAAAGGATAAATGACGCCCTCAAATTCTTCAAGGGGGTTAAAAGAAGAAATGAATTTGTTGGCACATTGGGGGGAGCAAGGGTGGTGTTTGACTATGCTCATCACCCTACACAAATACGCCATATCTTGTCCTCTATTGAGGGCAAAAAGCTTGTGGTATTTCAGCCCCATACATATAGCAGAACGAGAGCATACTTTGATGAATTTGTGTCAGCGCTATCCCTCTCTGACAAGGTTATTTTGATGGGGACATATGGGGCTAGAGAGGCGTTGATAGAGGGGGCAGACAGCCAAGCGCTTGCAGAGCAAATTTCGACAAAAATCTCCAAAACGAGAGTTGAATATGCCAAAAACGCACAACAAACCATTGAACGTGTCATTAGCTTAAAAAATGACTATGATTATATTTTGTTTTTGGGAGCTGGGGATATCTATCTATTGAAGGACGAGCTTGTGCCTCTTTTAAATGATGTCTGCCACGTTGAAGTCCAAAACATCGTGTAGGTTTTTTGACATAGACATAAGTGATGCACACTTGCTCATTGCGTTGTTGAAGTCGCCACATTCAAGTGAGCCTTGTTGCTCGGCAAGTGCCACAGAAAATCCACGAAGGTCAGGGGAGAATGTAAAAAGCTCCATGACCTTTCTTTTTTTGCGCCACCATTCAGTCAGCTGATTTGTGAGGATGAGTGCATCTTCACTTTCGGCGTGTATCGCTTTTTCAATTTCTTGCAGTTTATCGTCTAATTCTGAAAAGGTCTTTTCAATATAATTATGCTCAAGTATTCCAGCAGTTGTGATGAGTGCCAGCATCAAAAGTGCAACGATTATTTTTTTCATCACTGTCCCTCCTCAAGATTTACTGTGAGACTATCTCCCTTGTATGGTTGCACAAACACCTTTGAGCCTTGAAGCAAAAGAAGGAGAATGTCCTCGCTTTCCATATTGATGCGTCCAAGAAGTTTCATTATGCCTTGCTTGGTCACTCCATCGGTGACAGAGAGATTGTTTCCAAGGAATTTGCCTTCAAGGATGAGGGTGACAGGCATATACGCCCTCTCAACATCCATATTGACGTCCTCGGGGCAGATTGGCTTGCAGGTGGACTTTGGTAGGATGGTCATGGAGCCGTTTGTTTCAATGATTGCATATTCCACCTCGGCAGGATTGAAAACATCCTTGCTTCTGAGGGCTTCCATAAGGTCGTCTGCATCCATATTCAGCTCCTTCATCACCTCGGGGAGAATGTTGCCTTTTTCAATGATGACAACAGGCTTTCCGTTGATAATTCTACGGAAGCGAACGCTTTTTGATGCGATTTTGGTGATGAATAGGTGGGCGATAAACAGAGTGAATACGGGTATTATTCCATAAATAATAGGTATCGTAGGGTCGGACATAGGGATGCACGCCAGCTCACTTGTCACAAGGGTTATGACAAATTCAAAGGGCTGCAATTCACCAAGCTGACGCTTGCCCATAAGCCTCATGGACAGAAACAAAAAGAAATATATGATTATGCTACGGACAAATATATTAAGCATAACCATATTTTGCCACACACCTATGTTTTTATGTAAAAGTTCTTTTAAAAGATGTCCTTTGTTTAAATGCGTGTGGCTATTTTGCCTTTTGCCTCATTTTAAGCCCTTTTAAGAGGGACTTAGGCTTGTTGGTGGACACTTTGTCAACCTCTTTCCTCTTTCTGAAAGAAAGAGCTGTGGTTGATTTAAAGGTTTTAATGTATCCCTCAATGTCTACAACGTCAAAGGCAGATGTGCAAATACAAAAGAAGAAAACCACGTAAAAGCCAGTGATGACCCCAGACAGCCATTTGCCAATAAATACAGCAAGCAGATTGTTTGTGAAGAGCCCAAGGACGCCAAGAAGGATTGAATACAAAAGCACCCACAATGCCTTTGTCAATCCAGTGCCCTTGCCCAGTCGCTTTAATATGGTGACGGTGTTGAGGATTGCAGTCACAATTGTTGAAAGCCCCATGCCAAGTGCAACAGCATACACCCCTATAAACTTTGGCAGGAAGAATACGCAGGGGAGCATAAGCACAGCTCCAATAACGTAGTTGGTGAAGGTGCGTCTTTCAAGCCCCAAGGAGTTGAGGATTGGAGTTGTTGTCTGACCAAGCGCCATAGGAAAGACCATAGGCGCGCAGTAGGAGATAAATTCGCCAGCATGCTCATCTCCAAAAAACAATATGCCAAGAAGCTTCCCAAAGGGAAGATATAGCATAAAGAAGAAGCCTGACATCAAGGCAGAGAATAATAGAGATGCCTTAAATTTTGTTTTTATTGCTGTAAGGTCATTATCCTTTGCCAGTGAGGCAATGTCGGGTATCAAGACAACTGCCAGGGCAGATATTGCCATTGATGGAGCCATAATCATGGGGAATGCCATGCCAGCAATTCGGCCATATTCTGCTGTCGCAAGGCTGAGGCTCATACCACTGTCAACAAGTCGTTCTGGAAGAATAAGGGCAGTGACTGTCACAGACAAGGATGTAAGAATGCGCATTGTTGAAAGTGGAAGGGTTGAACGTAGGATTTCCTTTGAGTCTTGTGGCCTTACAAGTCTGCCACCCTTGACAAAAAAAAGCATTGCTAGAACTAGGGCACAGGCAAGGTCGCTGGCAGTGAATGCGATTGCAACGGCAGTGCCACCATCAACAGACATCACAACTCCACCGGCAAGTATAGATGCAACGGCAATACGAACAACCTCTTCAAGAAGCTCTGTGCTTGAAAATGTGAGGAATTTCTTTTGTCCCCAAAACCAACTGCGAAGGGATGCGTATATGGTTGATGTGATGAGGGTGGGGAGCATAATGAGGAAAAGCCTGACACATCTGTCATCTGCAAACAAAAGGTGCAGATGCTTGTGAAATGCAAGGGCAAGCACAATCAATATAATCCCTGTTGAAAGCCCTATAATCAACGAAGAGGTGGTGTAAGCATTCTGCTTCAACCTGTCGCCACCAGCAACAGCCACCTTTCTTGAAAGCACCGTAGGTGCGCCTGCCGTCAGGGAGAACAAAAGGAGAATTATGCTCAACGATATTTGATATAGTCCAACGGTTTCTGCGCCGAGGCTCCTTGACATCCACATCTTGAAGAGGAAGGATAGAGCACGAGTGGCAACAGCAAAGCCCGTCACTGTAAAAAATGATTTCATTGTCTTGTTCATATAATAAACTTATGATAGAAAGACAATATAAATACAATAAAAAAAGGACAGGCTGTTTTGCCTGTCCTTTGATTTTGTTTGGTGAGATTATTCGTTGTAATCCTCGTATTTGTTGCGCTTTTCAACAATTGCTTCATTGTTTTCAACAGTTTTTGCTCTTTCGGGCTTTCTGTATTTCTTGACAACGAACACGATGATGACTGCGATTGTTGCGATGGCAAGAAGGATTGTGGGGATCATCCACCAGAGTGAGTCGAGGTTGAATTCATTTTCAGGTGTTTCAACTTCTTCTTCCTCTTCCTCTACGTTGCCTTCTTGTGAGCTTTCTGCCACTGTGCGAATTGCAACATAGTCGCCCTTGACTGCATTGTCGAATTCTGTTTCATCAATGATTTCAAATTCGATTGCGTCAAACATTGCATAGCCGGTTGAGAGGAGATCCTTATTGTCG
>JAFWBH010000167.1 GCA_017507205.1 Clostridia bacterium | reverse complement strand
ACATTTCTGCATCATATCCGTCAAGCTCACTCTTGGTCTGGGTGATCTTGATACGGAGATCCATAACCTCTTCGCTCAATTGGTCGCGTTCACTCTTTCTTTCGCCAGACTCTGTCTTTTGCAATGAAACAAGGCTGTCATACTCCTCACCACGTGATTTGACAATTGCTTCAAGCTCATCTATTGATGAAAGCTTGTCACCCAATTCCTTTATGCGTTCCTTGACAAGCTCATATTCTCCTGCTTGTGCAGAAATCTCCTTGGTAAGTGTTTCAATGATTTCAACAGATTTCTTTGACTTGTCCTCGTTGAGTGTGATTTCAATACGAAGCTCTGATATTCTGTTGTTGAGGTTTTCAAGGCTTTCATCATACAGCTCAAGATCTCTTCCTCTATCCTCACGTTGCTTACGGAGTGCATCGAGATTTTTGAGGAGTCTGTCAAGGTTTTGCTTATGCTGTTCAATTTGTGCCTCTTGTGACAAAAGACCACTGGTTGCGCTACGTCTTGATCCACCAGTCACCTCACCACCACGGGCATAGACTTCACCATCAAGGGTGACAATCTTAAACGAACGGTCATATTTCTTCCAAATACGTTCTGCACTGATCATATTGTCAACGATAACAACATTGCCAAGGAGTGCGCTGACAAAATCATCAAATTTTGGCTCACATTTGACAAGGTCAGATGCCACACCAAGACAGCCCTGCTCGTTGAGTGCCTCTCTCTCGTAGCCTTGCAGGCTTCTTCTCTTGCAGGCTGTGCGAGGACGGAAGGTGATTCTGCCATAGTTCTTTTGCTTCAAGTGAGTGATCAATGCGCCTGCATCTCTTTCATTTTCAACAAGAACATTCTGCATATTGCCACCGAGGGCATATTCAATTGCAGATTCATATTCCTTTGGCACAACAAGAACCTCTGCCATAACGCCCAAAATCTTGCTTTGGAGTGAGGGGTCATGCTTTGCATCGCCCATACGGCGCTTGATGGACTCTTGATAGCTTGAATACTCGTCCTTTGCCATGATTGCCAGCTTCAATTGGCTTTCAATATAGCCTCTCTTGCTGTTGAGGTTGACCTCGTCCTCATTGATGCCCTTGATTGCCTCTGTTGCATCAGCCTTTTCTGACAAGGTTTCATTGTATTCTTGGAGAATGCTCCTCAATTCCTCACGGCGTGCCTTAACATTGGCGTCTGTGATTGAGAGGCTGGTGTTTTCCTCGTCAAGCCTTGCCTTCTTTTCGTTGATAAGGGCAAGAAGGTTTTTGGCTCTTTCCTCGTTGACACCCTTTTCCTCTATGTATACTGATGAGTTGGTTTTGAGGTCGCCCAGCTCCTTGATGGCTGAAATGTATTCAGCATTTTTTGTTTCAAGGTCACTTTCTCCACCCTCAATTGAACGTGAAAGGAGCTGCAAACGTTCATCACGTTGCTCATATTCCTTGCTCAGTGTCATATACTCGCTGAGGACCTGCTCCTTCTTTGCCTCACAGCCACGAATAAGCTCTGCTGACACCACAAGCTGTGCATCAACAGTTTTCAGCTCCTCATTAAGACGACTTTGCTCGTTTTGGTAGTTGGAGATACGTTCCTTCAAAACGTTGACCTGACCGGTCACCTTTTCTGCATCCACCTTCAAGGACAGAAGCTCTGCATTTTCTGCATCGTAGGTTTGGTCAAGAAGTGCGCTGTCACGGAGTGTCTTTTCATACTCCTCAACTGCACCATTGTATGCCAGCTCCTTTGCCTTCAATTGACGATTGGTTTCATCAATACGGTCATAGACCTTCTTCTTGATGGACTCATTGTTTTCGTAATTGTAGATGTAAAGATTGACCTCTTGCTTTTTCAAGGCGTCTTTAAGCTCAAACCACTTCTTTGCAGTTTCTGCTTGACGGCGAAGAGGTGTGATTTGCTTTTCAATTTCTGCAATAACCTCGTTGGCTGTCTGGAGATTTAGAGCAGTCTTTTCAAGCTTTCTTTCAGCCTCAACTCTTTGTGATCTGAATTTTGAAATGCCCGCCGCCTCTTCAAAAATATTTCTTCTATCCTCTGGCTTTGCAGACAAAATCTCATCAATTCTGCCCTGTCCGATGATTGAATAGCCTTCCTTGCCTATGCCTGTGTCGTGGAGAATGTTGATGATGTCCTTCATACGACAACGGGTGTTGTTGAGGTAATATTCTGAAAGTCCATCTCTGAACAGCTTACGTGAAATTGACACTTCCTCATAAGGAAGAGTTGAAAAGATGTGCTGGTCAGTGTTGTCAAAGACAAGGGTCACCTCACTGTATGACATACTGCGTCTTTTTTCTGTTCCAGCAAAAATGACGTCTTGCATGCTCTTACCACGAAGTGATTTTGCACTCTGCTCACCAAGTGTCCAACGGATTGCTTCAGCAACGTTTGACTTGCCACATCCGTTTGGTCCAATGATTGCTGTAAAACCATCTTTAAGTGGGATGGGTGTCTTGTCAGCAAATGATTTAAAACCGTGCAGTTCTATACGTTTAAGATTCAAAGTGTGCACTCCTACATTTTATAATTTACAGAATTATAACACAAATCTACATCCATTTCAAGTGATTGATAAATAAAAAAAGAGATGTTTCACAAAATCCGTGAAACATCCCGTTGTAATGTCTTTCAATTGATTGATCTTGACCTTACAGCTAGTAAACTGGCTGAATATTTGCTGACTTATCAAATAAGCTTTTGCAGAGCCTCCTTTGCTGCCCATTGCTGTGCAGATTGCTTTGTTGCGCCCCTTCCATTGCCCATACAAACTCCGTCAATGTAGACTTCCATTTCAAACGTGGGCTT
>JAFWBH010000014.1 GCA_017507205.1 Clostridia bacterium | reverse complement strand
TGCAACCTATGGAATCACAATGACAGAGGACAAGGCAGGAGATGTCATCACCGACTATATCAACACCACCTGCGAAAAAATCCTTGACTGCACTGCTGTGTTCAAAAATGATGAACAAGGTCAGGAGCACTTTGACAGATTCATTCAGACGGTGGTCTATTAAGGCTCAATCACCCACACAAAACAAAAAAAAACGACACATCATCGTGTCGTTTTATTTTTGCATTTCAAGGTCTTTATTTGTATATTTCTACACAATAAAGTGCTTGTTCTGTCATTTTGACATATTTTTATCTGTTGTCATTAGGGCTTGATTCTGCCTCGGATTACAGCTCAATTCTTGATGACAATGCACGTGATAGTGTGCTTTCATCGGCATACTCAATGACCGAGCCTTCTGGCAAGCCTCTTGCAATTCTTGTCACCTTTATTCCAAGGGGCTTCACAAGGCGTGCAATATACATTGCCGTTGCCTCCCCTTCAACATCGGGGTTGGTGGCAAGGATGACCTCTTCAACCTCAGGTGTCAATCTTTGGATGAGCTCCTTGATGCGAATATCGTTTGGTCCAATCTTTTCCATGGGTGAAATGACACCATGAAGAACATGGTATACACCCTTGAAATCCTTGACCTTTTCAAGTGCAGTGATGTCCTTTGGCTCCTTGACGACACAAATTGTTTTGGGTTGTCTTGTTGCACAAATCTCGCAGACATCACCCTCTGTGAAGTTGCCACAGACACTGCAAAAATGCACATTATCCTTCAATGAAGCAATGGCATCTGCAAGCTCCTTGACATCCTCATCGCTGGAATTTAGCACTGCATAGGCATATCTTGCTGCCGTCTTTTCTCCCACAGATGGAAGCTTTGAAAAAGCAGCAATCAATCTTGAAAGTGGCTCAATATATCTCATTAGAACATTCCACCTGCGCCAGCAAGGGGTCCCAAAAGCTCATTTGAAAGCTCGTCTGCTTGTGTCATTGCATCTTGAAGTGCTGCAAGGATCATATCCTCAAGCATTTCAACATCGTCAGGATCAACTGCTTCGGGGTTGACCTTCACTGCAACGGGAGTCTTGTTGCCCTTCAAGGTCACCTCAACCATACCACCGGCTGCTGTGCCAGTGACTTCTTCTTCAGCAAGCTGTTCTTGTGCTTCTTGCAATTTTCTTTGCATTTGTTGTGCTTGTTTCATGATTTGTTGCATATTTCCGCCACCAAATCCACCGAATCCCATAATATCTCCTTTTGCGTATTACGCCTTTATTTTATTTCTAGTTTATTGCCGAACATACTCTTGATAAAGGGCAGTTTTTTGTCCTCTGCTTCCTTGCCAGCATACTTGATGACAATGGGCAGATCACAATATTCAGCAAACAATTCACTTATAATTACACGATTTTTGCTGTCAGAAAGAAGGTCGTAGGTCGCCTTTGAGCTGAGCTCTGCAACAACCTCATTGTCATCATATGAGATTGTTGCCTCAGGCACTGCAAGGGCAAGAATGTGATGTCCCTTTTCTGAAAGCTTGGATGCCATCATCTGCCACACCTGCTTGGCATCCTTTTGAACAGGTGTCGACTTAAAACCCGATTGCATAAGAGCCTTCAGCCTTTTTTCAAGGTGGGCAACCCTTGCTTCAAGCTCCTTTATCTTCAAGTTGTCATTTGCCTCTGAGCCGACAGCACAGCTGACTATCGCACCCTCAAGGAGTATACGATGCTGTGTGCTGTATCTGAATTCTCCTTCAAGACCATTCATTGCCTTCATAATGGCCATACATCTTGCCACACTATACTTCTCTGCCATAGGTGCAAGAAGTGCGTAGGTCGTGTCGGGGATAGATAGCAATTGCTTTGCGTTCTTGCAGGTTTTGATATACAGAATGTTTCTGAAAAAGCCTGCGAGGTCACTGGCGAGGATAGGAATGCTCTTTCCAAGCTCGCACATTCCTGCAACCTCTCCGAGTGCACTGTCAACATCACCTGAAACGATTGCTTCTGCTATGCTGGCAATCTTTTGAGGGTCAGATGCGCCAAGCACATCAAGGACTGACTTGTATTTGATGTCGCCACCTGAATAGCTGACACACATATCGGCAATTGACAATGCGTCACGGACACTGCCTTGACCTGCATTGGCAATGAGGTTGATGCCCTCATCATCGTAGGTGTATCCGTTGTCATCAAAGATGAATTTCAGCCTTTCAGCAATCTGTGATGCTGGCACCAATCTGAAATCAAATCTCAAGCACCTTGAAAGTATGGTGGCAGGGATTTGATGCACCTCTGTGGTGGCAAGGATGAATATTGCGTGCTTGGGTGGCTCCTCAAGAGTTTTTAAAAATGCGTTATAGCCACTCTTTGTGAGCATGTGAACTTCGTCAATGATATAGACCTTGTATCTGCCAATCGTAGGGGGGAAGCCCACCTTGTCTGTTAGCTCTCTGATCTGCTCAACGCCATTGTTTGAGGCTGCGTCAATTTCAATGATGTCAAAATTGTCGCCCTCTTGAAGCCCACGGCACACCTCACATTTTCCACAGGGTGAGGAGTTCAAGGGTGTCGCGCAATTTACTGCGCGTGCAAAAATTCTGGCAATGGTCGTCTTTCCTGTTCCTCTTGTTCCGGTGAAAAGGTAAGCATGTCCGACAGTGCCAGATGCAATTTGATTTTTCAAGGTTTTGACGATATGGTCCTGTCCAATGACGTCATCAAAGGTCTCGGGACGATATCTACGATATAAAGATGTGTTTGCCATAGTATATCTATTATAATCTAATATAGTAAATATTGCAAGAGTTAGTTTTCATCTCAACAAAATTTTGTTTTTGAGTGAGAAGCAAAGCAACCACCTGCAATCTATGACAGGGTGGCTGCAAGTGCTTGATGACAATACACCAACTGCACTGCTTGCCGTCTTAATGAGGATAGAGTGCTTGCGTAATCGGTGATTTCAATGCCGTCAATTATGGCAATACAGGTGACAAGCGCCACCTTGATTTCAGTGATTTCATTCAGGTCACTTTCTTTTGTATTTTCGTAAAACAAAGATTTTAAGTCATCAATTTGACTGCGTAAAACACTTGTTTGGACTTTTATATCTTCAATTGAGCTGGTGCTGTCTGCAAGGGAATTGGACATATTGTAGACGCCCTCAAAGGCAATGTCAAAATATTCAAGGGCCTTTTCTGACGCAGTGTTCAATGCCTTATTTTTCATGTCGATTTTGATTGATGGTATTGTTATTGCACTGACCTCAACGCTATTGTCCCCCATTTTTTCAAGGACTGATTTTGCAGATTGCTCACTTGGATAAACAGAAAGAATTATTCTGTTGCCCTCACGCATATCCACATATCCTGCACCACCTCTCTGTCTAATTATCAACGCATTCTGCTTGGCTATGTTGACATCATCAAAGGTGTCTGTTGTGAGAAAGTAATATACTGTGTCATCCTTGATTTCCTTTTGAAAGACGGAGCTGACAAGATTATTCCCACCAATGAGATATCCCACAGCAACAACAAATAATACAGCCACAATCACTGTTGCAATAACCACTCCATTATCTCCACGTCTATTCTTTTTCCTCATAGTCAAATCTATGCTGGCATTTCCTCTTTTACAACCGACCTTAAAAAAAGCAAAAAAAAAAGCAAGCCGTTTGAGGCTTGCTCTTTTGTTTAAAATGTTGTCATTTTGTTCCGAGTGCAGATTGTGAATTTGAGTCATCTCCTTTCATTTCAGAGATTTCAATCTCAACATTTTCTATAATTTCTGTTTCAACGATTTCTGCAATTTCTGTTTCAACGATTTCTGCACAATTATCTGTAGTGTCGGTGGCATCGGTGTCAATGGTCATTTCGCCCTCTGGTGACACAATGATCTCTTCATCGCGATGCTTATGACCAAAGTGTGGAAGGTGGAAGTGATGATATTTTGCGCCACGGTGTGACACTCTTTCCTCAGGAGTGATTTCTCCTGCCCTTTGCAGTGAAAGCTTTGTGAGGAAGGGGCCGATGATTTCCATAATAAGCACTGAAAACAGCACAATATTTGACACCATATAGCCCTCTTCTCCAAGGGCTGATGCCTTCATTGCCATGCCAAGTGCCACGCCTGCTTGTGGGAAAAGAGTTATGCCGAGATATTTGGTGACTGCTGGTGTGCATTTTGTTGCCTTTGCGCCGGCGTATGAGCCGAGATATTTGCCACCACAACGGAAGATGATGTAGACAACACCAATGAGGACATTCATTCCGTCACCAAGGACTGTAAGGTCAAGCTCTGCTCCACTGACAACAAAGAACAAGATAAACAGGGGCGCCGTCCATCTGTCAAGACGATCCATAAGCTCCTCTGATATATCACTGATGTTGCAGAATATGGTGCCAAGCATCATACATGTGAGCAGTGATGAAAGGCCGATATGCACCTCGCCTGCCTCAAACTTCAAAAGTGATATCCCAACTGTGAGGATGACAAATGCCACTGACACTGAAAGTCGCTTTGAACGTGAGTGGAAAAATCTTTCAACAAATGAAAAGGCAAAGCCCATGATGGTTCCAAGTGCCAAGGACAATACAATTTCAAGAAGTGGCTCAACCACAACAGATATGACACTTACATGACCAGACATAACTGCCTTTGCAATGCCAAAGGACACTGCAAACAGCACAAGTCCCACTGCGTCATCAAGGGCGACAACGGGGAGCAATGTGTTGGTGAGAGGGCCTTTTGCCTTGTATTGACGGACAACCATAAGGGTTGCTGCAGGTGCAGTGGCCGATGCTATTGCACCAAGGATAATTGCAGATGGCAATGGCAATTTGTCAGGGATGATATAGTGCAGACCTATGAGAGCTGCATCAACAAGCAAGGTTGCCATAACGGCTTGCACAATGCCTATTACCGTGGCTTGCTTGCCTATAGCTTTGAGCTGTGACAACCTGAACTCGTTGCCGATTGAGAATGCTATGAAGCCAAGTGCCACCTCTGATATAATCTTCAATGAGTCAAGCTCCTCAAAGCTGGTGAAGCCAAGTCCCTTCACCCCAGCTCTGCCCAAGCAGAATGGGCCAATGAGTATGCCTGCCACCAAGTATGCCGTCACTGCAGGAAGCTTCAAAAGCTTTGCAAGACGAGATAATCCAAGACCAACCAAAAGTGCTATTGCAAGGCTCAACAAAATTTCCATAAATTCTACCTATTTATCTACCTTTTTACAAAATCCAAAGCATTGTATTCCTTTTCAGTGGCAATTGTCAACAATTTGACACAACTATTTATATAAAATATAAATTCAATTGCAATAAAAATAAAACTCCGTCAGAAACGGAGCTTAATATATTGTTTTTTGTATGTTTAACCTTAAAATCGGCATTGGAGCTTGATTTGTGGAATTGATCTGTCAGGGTTGTCATCGTCAACCGACAACACCTCACAGCCCATTGCCTTGTAAAATTCTTGCGCCTTTACATTGTATTTGTTGCAGTATATGACAAAGCTGTTGCCCACCCTCTTCAGCCTGTCCTTGCCAAAGTCAAACATCATTCTGCCAATGCCCTTGCCTTGATACTCTTTAATCACAGATAGCAACACAAGCTCGTTGTCCTCTGCC
>JAFWBH010000166.1 GCA_017507205.1 Clostridia bacterium | reverse complement strand
TATACACCATAGGTGTAGCCTTTTTATAGCCGGGGAGAGGCTCCTTGGCAGAATGGTCAACTCTGGTGATTGTGTCGCCAACAGCTGTGTCAGACACGTTTTTGATGCTTGCGCCAATATAGCCGACCTCGCCTGCTTGAAGGGATGCTGTGGGCTTCATATTGGGTGCAAACACGCCAACCTCAACAACATCAAACTCCTTGCCTGTTGACATCATACGAATTCTGTCGCCAGCTTTGACTGTGCCATCAACAATACGCACCATTGAGATTGCGCCACGATCGTTGTCGTAGAAGCTGTCAAAAATCAATGCCTTCAAGGGTGCATCCTTGTCGCCCTTGGGGGCAGGAAGCTTTTCAACGATTGCAGAAAGAACATCATCTATGCCGATGCCCTCTTTTGCTGAAATGAGAGGACAGCCCTCTGTGTCAAGTCCAATGATATCCTCAATCTCTGCCTTTGTGCCATCTACATCAGATGAGGCAAGGTCAATCTTGTTGAGGACAGGGATAATTTCAAGGTCATTGTCAAGGGCAAGATAGACGTTTGACAAGGTTTGAGCCTCTACGCCTTGAGTTGAGTCAACAACAAGCAAAGCGCCCTCACAGGCTGCGAGGGAACGAGATACTTCATAAGTGAAGTCTACGTGACCAGGAGTGTCAATAAGGTTAAGGATATATTCCTCACCATTGTGCTTGTGGAAAAGACGGCAGGTCTGAAGCTTGATTGTGATGCCTCTCTCCTTTTCAATATCCATATTGTCAAGGAGCTGACTGGACATATCACGTGCAGCAACAGTGCCCGTCCTTTCAATAAGACGGTCAGCCAAAGTGCTCTTGCCGTGGTCGATGTGGGCTATGATTGAAAAATTGCGAATCTTATTAAGGTCCAAAATTGCCTCTTGATGAATAAATTATCTTGACAATATTATAATAGAATTATAAAATTTTATCAACGATTTAATTAGAAAATTATTCAGATGGTGAAAAATATGAGTGATAATAGGCTTGACCACCTCTTAAACACCCCAATAGCACACCGTGGACTCCACGATGAGAATATCCCCGAAAACAGCATTCCGGCGTTTCAGAGGGCTATTGACGAGGGATTTAACATTGAAATTGACGTGCATCTCACCTTGGACAACCACTTGGTTGTGTTCCACGATGCAGACCTCAATCGTATGTGTGGCGTTGACAAGGCCGTCAAGGAATGCACCCTTGATGAGCTGAAATCATATCGCCTGAAAGACACCGACAACACCATCCCTAGCCTTGATGAATTTCTTGACCTTGTAGATGGCAAGGTGGGCATACTCTGTGAGGTGAAAGGCATCAACCCATTTGACCTTGGCATTGCAAAGGCAACGGTTGAAAGGTTCAAAACATATGACGGCAATGTTGCACTGCAATCATTCAATGCAGGTGCTGTCAGTTATTTCAGAAAGCATAGTGATAGACCTTTCGGTCAGCTTATCACTTGGGGGTGGAAGAACGCAGTGAAATGCTCCAAAATGAATTGGATGGGCAAGCTGTATATCTGCAAGATTTCAAAGCCACAATTCATTGCCTACGACGTGAGGACATATCTTGACGCAGAAAAATATATCAACAAGGCAAGGAAGAAAGGCAAAAAGCTCCTGCTCTGGACAATCAACACCCCCGAAAAACTTGACCTTGCAAAAAAAGTTGCTGACAACTTCATCTTTGAAATAACGTCAGGAATTATGAACAAATAACCGCCGCCGTAAATAATTTTTCATAGAAAAAGGACTGCTTTTGCAGTCCTTTTAATTTGTTGACGTTTTTTAGTCTTCATCTTCAACATAGTAAAAGGCACTCAAATGAGTGCCTTTTTGATTTTGGGTTGTTCAGCATTATTTTGCTTTCTTTGCTGTTTTGTTGGGGATATCCTTGAACCAGTCTGCCACTGTCTTGTGGAAGGGTTGACTCATCGCAGGGATATCAACTCTCTTGCCGTTGTTTGCAATTGAGTAGCTGACGTAGATGTAGTATCCGGTCAGAAGCACTGCAAAGACGCTGAATACGATGAACTCGGGGCTGGTTGTTTCGTAGTTGGCAAAGCTCTTGAGGATCTCGCCCTTACGAAGTGCATCGTTGAACACTGATTCTGATGCCACGAAGCCACTGTTGCTCATAAGCTGTCCGAGGTTGAGGAACATCAAAATTGAGTAGCCACCAAGGATGCCATACATTCTCTTTTCGCCACTGATCATTGTGTAGATGAAGCCAAGTGCGAGTGCGAGGAATAGATAGGTGTAATCAACCTTAAGAGTGAGGACACCGATGACTGCAAATGCAAATGATGCCAACATAATGATTTCTTGCTTGTTGCGATTCTTGAAATACAACACTGAGATGTAGATGACAAGGACCAGCAAGAACACGAGGTTGATGATTGCAGCTGTGCTTGGAACGAGCTTTTCGTTCATTGTTGCAAGGCCGTAAAGACCAAGTGCGTTGTCAATCATAACCTTGTTGTTGGTGATTTGGTTTGCAATGAGTGTATAGCCGTAGAAGGGCTTTCCGTTCTCTCCACCGATATGGTTGATTGCCACAGGCAATGTGAGGAGATAGACCAGGACGAATGCGCCAACAAGACCGAAGATGATCATTGCGCGATTTGCTGTGAACTTCTTGAGATCTGCGTCATCCTTGTAGTATCTATAACCCATATAGGTCATTGCGAGGGGTGCAAGTGCCAATGCTCTCACGTCAAGGACAATTGCCAATGCAAACACAAGATATGTGAGCAAGTATTTCTTTTCAACAAGGAGAATCATTGCTCCAACAAGAAGTGCAACAAGGAGTGCTGTGAATGTGTGATCAAGTCCACCCATGAGAAGTGTGATAGGAAGGAGTGAATACATCACTGCATAGATTGTTGATTGACGATCTCCTACATACTTTCTGCCATAGAGATAAATCATGACCACTGTTGCCATTGTTGCGAGAACATTGACAAGTCTGATGAGGATTGAGATATCTCCTGCCTCCAAGCCTTTGCCAAGTGCTCCAATGATTGCAAGGATATAGACAACACCGGGTGCTGTGGTTGAAAGGTTTGAATAGGTTGAATATGCTGTTTGGACTGCGCCCTTTGCGCCGAGCTTCAATGCGAATTGAGCCATAAGGTTCATTTCACCACCAAAGCCATACATTGAGAGCAAGAAAATGAGGTTGACAAGGCCTGTGCCAATTGCAAGAAGTGTTGCAATGAATGCAGGATGTGTTGTCACCTTCTTCACTGCCAATGTTGCGCCCTTTGTGTCGGGAGTTGTGGTGAATTGATCGTAGCTGATGAATGCGTTGCTCTTTGAGTAAAGTCTACGGATGAGGACATATGCTCCAACGAGGACTGCCACTGTGAATAGGCAAAGCATAACTACGAACAAAATGCCAGAAACATTGACGTCATAGCGTGCGATTGTTGACTTTCTGAAATCAACAACCTTGGCATCTTCGGGAACCTCTGCAACCTTGACAAGTGAAACATTGTCAAAGTATGCTGTGCCGATTGATGTTGCATCCTCGCCACCGAGTGAAAGACAGATGGTGAGATAATCGGTATTGACGGGCTTTACGTATGCTGTGAAGGTGTGCCAGTTGGCCGTGTCTTCATTTTTGTAAACCTTATCCTCGTATGCAAAGTTCTTGACGTAGCTGGGGTTTTCAAGGAATGTGACGTATGCGCCATAGTAGTCCTCATTTTTGCCCTTTTGCACTGACTTTGCAAGCTTGATGTCAACAGTAAGCCTGTAGGTTGCATTTCTGTCAACCTTGATTTGTTGATAGAGGTATGCGTGACCTGCACTGCTGTTGGTGATGTCAAGATATCTGCCACCTTCGTCTGAAATGCTACCAAGCTCATAGGATGATGTCTTTGTATCCCAATCGCTTGAAACAAGCCAGTCGGTCACATTCCATTTGCCTGCGCCTGCAAGAGTTGACTGCTCAAAGTCACCGTTCTTGACAAGCTCTGTGTCAACAGGCACTTCCTCTGTGTTGCATGCTGTAAACGCAAAAAGTGCTAGCACAACAACTAGCACCATTGCGAAGATAACAAGTAGTCTTTTCTTCATGATTTTGTTCCTTATCTGACTTCCTTGAGTTTTGCAGCTTTACCTGTTCTCTCACGGAGATAATAGAGTTTTGCTCTTCTGACTTTACCGTGTCTGACGACCTCGATACGATCAATTTTGGGTGAGTGGATGGGGAATGTTCTTTCAACGCCAACACCGTATGTGACACGACGAACTGTCACTGTTTCACGGATGCCACCGTTCTTGAATGCGATGATTGTGCCTTC
>JAFWBH010000013.1 GCA_017507205.1 Clostridia bacterium | reverse complement strand
CTTGACATGAACAGTATGAGTAAATATACAACGGGTGATTATAGTAGCCACTTGAATATTAAATCAATTGGTGGAGGCACAAACCTGAATGTTTCAAGTTTTACAGCTTTGAGTGCAGGGTATGCAGATTGGGTGCAATCATTGAGTGATGAAGATAATCACTGCATAACAGATGTTGCAGACGGCGGCCTTGTGCCTGTTTGGTATTATATTCCAACAGAATATAGTGAAGCAATTGAAATTTTGCAAAACTATTTTGCCCAACAAGCAGGAAATATTTCCGATGCTTTGGCAGCAAAAATGAGATACGAAGACCTTGGCGATATTGAAAACTTTGCAGGTGGATATGGAACAAAAGAAAGTCCTTATCTTATCCAAACAGTTGAACATTTCAAGAATATAAACAAAAATTTGAGTGCCCATTATAAGTTGATGAACGATATAGATCTTGGCAACAATTGGACTCCAATTGGACAATATTATTGGAGAGAACTTACGTCACCATCTGATCAGTTTAAGGGATATCTTGATGGAAATGGAAAAACAATAACATATGGTATTTCTAGAAACTCTTTTGAAACAGATAAAACATATTCATTTGGTTTGTTTGGATCTATTTTAAATGCAACAATTGAAAATTTGAAAGTTAATGCTAATATTATTTTAGAAAGAACGGGTAATGGCACAGGTTCCACATGCTGTTATGCTGGTGGAATTGCTGGTTGGGCGAAAAACTCAACGGTAAAGAATTGCACTGTTGACGGAAGAATAAAGCAGAAGGAAAGTGGCGATGAAGGATATGGCGTCATCCGATCTGGTGGAGTCGTGGGGAAAGCATACAATACATATTTTAGAGGAAATGTAAATCGAGCCGACATTCATTCTGAAGGATTTAATGCATATACTGGTGGTATTATCGGTGGCTACGATAAATTCGCTGATGGTACCGGTGGAAATAGCAACTCAGGCTCATTATTTGCTGAGTGTGGTGGATGGATATATGGTCACGAAGGCGCAGACAATATTGGAATAAATTTCTCATATAAAGGATGCAACCCTGGTAAACCGACACACAATTGTAACTATAGAAATGAAAACAATAACGAATAGAAGAAGGTAAAAAATCAACAAAACAAAAGGAACAGCGAAGGCTGTTCCTTTTCATTTTTGCACAAAATAAGTGTTTATTGTGCTAAGATAGTTATGATAAAACACTTGTTTTGTTGATTTGGGTTATTTTATGGCATTAAAAAAGCAGGCCAGAATTGGTCTGCTTTTTGTGTGTTTTGGATGATGGTTATTCCTCGTCATCGGGCATTGCGTCAATTTCGGATGTGGATTGCTTTGCACCGATTTTCATATCCTCAAGCTTGTAGGTGCGCATATCGTAGTCGCCGTTTGCAAGAAGGACACGGACACGGGATGTTTGCTTGATGAGGTCGTTTTGTTCAACGGTGCCTTCACCGTCTGGTGTTTTGACCTTGCTTCCAACCTTGGGCATTTCCTTATACACCTCGGTGTAATAGGCGTTTTCGTATTTGAGGCAACACATAAGTCTGCCACAGACGCCACTGATTTTTTGAGGATTCAGTGAAAGGCCTTGAATCTTTGCCATTTTGATAGACACCTTTTCAAAATCTGGAAGGTGAGTGGTGCAACAGCAGGGTCTGCCACATGATGCCAGTGCGCCACGCATTTTGGTGTCATCTCTCTCATAAATTTGTCTAAGCTCAATGCGAATCTTGAATATTGATGCAAGGACCTTGACCAGCTCTCTGAAATCGACTCTGCCGTCTGCCGTGAAGTAGAAGATGAGCTTACTACGGTCAAAGGTGTATTCAGCATCAACAAGCTTCATTTGGATGCCCATTTCTGCCACTTTTTCACGGATAACCTTCAAGGCGTGCTCCTTGTCTTGAAGATTTTTTTCAACCTTTTTCATATCATCGGCTGTTGCCTTGCGAATGACAGGCTTCAATGGTGAAACGATATCCTTTTCTTCAACCTCTTTGTTGGTGATTGACACAATGCCAAATTCCTGACCACGTGCAGTTTCAACAATTACGCCATCGCCCTCGTTGAAGAGGATGTTCTTGGGATCAAAATAATAAATTTTGTTTCCACTTTTAAATTTTATGCCAACAATTATTGCCATTTGTATTTTGCCTCCAAAATTGAGAAGAGAAGAGAGTCTATTGTCCCTTGAAGATTGACATTCAAGGACAGCTTTCTTCTTGCTTCATTTATAAGAAGGATAATCTCGGATATTGCCTTTGCCGAGAAACCCTCTGCAATATTTCTTATTTCAAGTCCAACGTGTCTTGACAACACAGGATTATTCCCCTTTACAGCCAGCATATCCCTCAGCACAATAGAAAGAATGTTGAAAAATTCATCTGTTTTCTTTGTCAGCTCGGGGATGCGATCAACGGTGATGACATCAGCGCTACGATTGAGCCCCTTCAAAAGATTGAGGGCAGAGGAGTAAAGATTTGCATAGTCGGGAGAGCCAGCAATCTTATATGCCTTGCCAAGCAGCCCCTCACTGCAATCGGCAGAAAGTGATGCCGTATCCTCGTCAATGCCAAGGCTCATCATTGCTTCCTTGACCGTTGCGTTGTCAAAGATGTCAAGAGCAATTTGTCTTGTGCGTGATTTGATTGTGTCAAGCATTGCACTTTCATTGGATACACCAAGGAATATGGTCACACCTTTTGGTGGCTCTTCAAGAGTTTTGAGTAGCTTGTTTTGTGCAACAGCATTCATCAAATCTGCACGATGAATGTAATAGAGCTTTGTGCCAGAAAATGAACGAATGCCAGCATCCTCGGTCAATTCACGTATGGCATCAGCCTTGATGACTTGACCCTCTCCATTGACAACTACAACATCGGGGTGATTGCCATGAAGCACCTTTGAGCATTCATTGCATTTTAAGCAAGCAGAATTTTCAGTGCAGAAAACAGTTGATGCAATGAGCGTGAAAAACTCCTTCACCACCTCGTCATCAGAGGACACAAGCATATATGCGTGACCGAGGCCATTTGAAAAATCGCCCCCCAGAAGCTCATATGCTCTTGAGCCCTTTAGAGTGTTGGTGAAAAGCAGCTCGCTCACTTTATTGCACCTCTTTCACGAAGGACATCAATGATCATTTGTTTTGTGATATTTCTGTCAAAATCGGGTTTTATTGCAACAATTCGACCATTTGAAGTGCCGATTTCGGCTTTATAGCCTTCATACACTTTGTTGTGGAATTCACGTGTTTCTTGCTCCATTCTGTCGTCACCGGGGGTGGCACGGAATGATTCAGCAGGACTGCGATCAAGGAAGATTGTCACATCTGGCATACAGTTTTCAACAGCGAAGTAATTGATCTTTTTCACAAGGTCAACACCAAGGCCACGTGCATATGCTTGATATGCAATTGAGCTGTCAAGATATCTGTCGCAGACAACAATCTTGCCCTCTTTAAGTGCAGGCAAAATTACTTGGCTGATCAGCTGGACTCTGCTTGCTGCATAGAGTATTGACTCCGTGACGTCTGCCATTTCTGTGTTTTCAGGGTTGAGGATAACCTTTCTGATTTGCTCGCCAATGGATGTGCCACCTGGCTCACGGCAGAAGATTGCCTCTTGACCTGTTTCTTCAAGATATTCCTTCAATAGATTCAGCTGTGTTGATTTGCCAACGCCTTCACAGCCTTCAAAAGTAATAAACATAATGCGCCTTCCTTTTTTGGTGCATACATTATAGCACAAAACTTCTTGGACTTCAATAGATTGACCTCACAATTTAGAGGACTTTCTCACTTTTCACTGTTGCATCAATGTTGCGATAAGGACTTTTGAGGGTGCCTTTTTTAAGAAAAGGCATTGAAAACTGGCCAAAGTCAGATTTTTCAGTTGGTTTTATTGACTTATCGGTGCTTTGGTATTAAAATAATCGTTGCGACTGCACGTATGCACGCACAAAACTGACCAATTTTACGGAGATAGATATGGATCTGAAACAAATTGAAGCCAAATGGCAGAAAAAATGGGAAGAAACTGGCCTTTACAAGTTCAACCGTGATAACGTCAAGGACAAATATTACGTTCTTGAAATGTTCTCATACCCCTCTGGAGCAAAGCTCCACGCAGGACACTGGTTCAACTATGGCCCCACCGACAGCTTTGCTCGTTTCAAGCGTATGCAGGGCTTTGAGGTTTTTCACCCCATGGGCTTTGACGCATTTGGTTTGCCAGCAGAAAACTACGCAATCAAAACAGGTATTCACCCAGAGGATAGCACCATCAAAAACATTGAAACAATGGAGCAACAGCTGAAGCGTATTGGTGCAACATATGACTGGGATTATGAAATTAAAACCTGCATGCCTGACTACTACAAGTGGACACAATGGATGTTCCTTCAAATGTATAAGCATGGTCTTGCATACAGAAAGGAAGCACCTGTCAACTGGTGTCCCTCATGTGCAACCGTCCTTGCCAACGAGCAAGCACAAGACGGTGTCTGCGAAAGATGTGGAAGCACTGTTGTAAGAAAAAATCTTACACAATGGTTCTTCAAGATAACTGACTATGCAGAGGAGCTTCTTGCAGGTCTTGACGGTCTTGATTGGCCTGAAAAGACAAAGCTTATGCAGAAGCACTGGATTGGCAAGTCATATGGTGGCGAGGTTGAGTTCGCTGTCAAAGACAGCGATTTGACCTTCCGTGTGTTTACAACTCGTGCAGACACACTCTTTGGTGTCACATATGTTGTTCTTGCTCCCGAAAGCCCTCTTGTTGACCTTGTGACGACAGCAGAGCAAAAGGAAGCTGTTGAAAAATACAAGGAAGAAGCATCCAAGGTGACTGAAATTGATCGTATGGCATCCAACCGTGAAAAGACTGGTGTCATGACTGGCTCATATGCAATCAACCCCATCAATGGTAGAGAGGTGCCCATCCTTGTTGCAGACTATGTCATCGCAAGCTATGGCACAGGCGCAGTTATGGGCGTAGGCGCACACGATGATAGAGATTTCGTCTTTGCCAAGAAGCTTGGCTTGTCAGTCGAAAGAGTCATCAAGGGCGCAAGCGATGATGTCAATGACGCATTGCCCTTCACCGAATATGGTGTCCTTGTCAACAGTGGCGAGTTTGATGGTATGACCAGCGAGGAAGCCAAGGTTGCAATCATCAAAAAGCTTGAAAAAGACGGCAAGGGAGCATTGAAAACCAATTATCGTTTGAGAGATTGGCTTGTCAGCCGTCAACGCTATTGGGGCGCACCTATCCCTATGATACACTGTCCTCACTGTGGAACAGTGCCAGTGCCCGAGAGTGATCTCCCTGTCAAGCTTCCTTACAACGTGGAATTCAAGCCGGACGGAAAATCACCTCTTGCAAAATGTGATGAGTTTATCAATACCACCTGTCCCGTCTGTGGCGCACCTGCCAAGAGAGATGCAGACACCCTTGACACATTTGTATGCTCAAGCTGGTATTATCTCCGTTATGCAGACAACAAGAATGCCAAAAAGCCCTTTGACACAGAGTGGATTGACAAGCTTCTGCCTGTTGACAAATATGTTGGTGGCTCAGAGCATGCTTGCATGCACTTGCTTTACGCAAGATTCTTCACAAAGGCACTTCGTGATATGGGATATCTCCACTTTGACGAGCCATTCAAGTCACTTGTCCACCAAGGACTTATTTTGGGACCAGACGGCTTCAAGATGTCAAAGAGCAGAGGCAACGTTGTTTCACCTGACGATAGCATTGCAAAATTTGGTGCAGACGTATTCAGAGTGTATCTTATGTTTGGCTTCAGCTATGTTGAAGGTGGCCCTTGGAATGAAAGTGGTCTTGACGGCATTGGCAGATTCTTTGACAGAATTGAACGTCTTGTGAAAAAGTGCTACGAGAACTTTGAAGAAAGAGAGATGGGCAAGGAAGAGAAGGAATTGAACGTTGTCCGTCACAACACCATCAAGAGTGTCACACAGGACATGGACAATTTCTCCTTCAACACAGCAGTGGCACGTATTATGGAATACGTCAACGCAATCTATGCCTACGACAACGCCGTTGGAAGCAAGAGTGCATTCTATAAAGAATGCATCCGTGACCTTGTGTTGCTCTTTGCACCCTTTGCACCTCACTTCGCAGAGGAGCTTTGGGAGATGATGGGAGAAACCTATTCAGTGTTCAATCAATCATATCCCAAGTTTGACGAAAAATGTCTTGTCCGTGATGAGATTGAGCTTGCAGTCCAAGTCAACTCAAAGATTCGAACAAAGATTATGGTGTCAAAGGACGCCACCAAGGAACAAATTGAAGCACAAGCCCTTGAAGCAGTTGCACTTGAAGGCGCACCCAAAAAGGTTATCGTGGTGCCTGGCAGACTTGTCAACATCATTGCATAGTATTGCTGAAAGCAATAAAATTAGAAAAATAAACCTTCGCCCTACAACGTAGGGCAGAAAAAGAGGATAATATGTTAGATCTCAACAGAATCAGAAACAATCAACAAGAAGTGGTTGAATTGCTCAAAAGAAAGGGTCATGACGTTGACTTTAATGAAGTCATCGCATGGGATGATGAAAGAAAAGCACTCATCACTGAAATCGAACAGCTGAAAGCAAAAAGAAACAAGGTTTCAGCAGAAATTCCCAAGCTCAAAAAGGAAGGCAAGCCCGTGGAGCCTATCTTCAAAGAAATGAGAGAAATTGGTGACCAAATTGCAGAGGGCGATGAAAAAATCAATGGTCTTATTGAAAAAATCAACAGCTTCCTTTGCGCAATCCCCAATATCCCCGACTCAGACCTTCTTGCAGGCGAAAAGGAAAACAACCAAGTCGTCAAGGTATGGAGAGAGAAGCCCACATTTGATTTCAAGGCAAAGAGCCACTATGACCTTTGCGTTGACCTTGGCCTCATTGACTATGAACGTGGTGTAAAGCTCAGT
>JAFWBH010000165.1 GCA_017507205.1 Clostridia bacterium | reverse complement strand
AGACGGAGTCTGCAACACATACTACGGACATCACTAGGCTCCATATCGCTGTTGATATAGTTGCTGAAATAAGGTGTGCCGTATTTTGCAGTCATCTCAAACAAAAGCTTATTGTTTTCTGTGGGTGACCAGTCAAAATCACGGGTGATTGAGTAGGTGGGGATAGGATATTGGAAGCCTCTGCCGTTGGCATCGCCTTCAATCATAAGCTCGATGAATGCCTTGTTGACCATTGCCATTTCCTTGACACAGTCCTTATATTTGAAATCCATCTCCTTGCCACCAACGATTGCGTTGAGCTCTGCAAGGTCACTTGGCACAACCCAGTCAAGAGTGATGTTGGTGAAGGGTGCTTGTGTGCCCCATCTTGAAGGTGTGTTGACACCATAGATGAATGATTGGATGCATTGCTTGACTTCCTTGTATGAAAGGTTATCCTTCTTTACAAAAGGTGAGAGATAGGTGTCAAATGATGAGAATGCTTGTGCGCCTGCCCATTCATTTTGCATAATGCCAAGGAAGTTGACCATTTGGTTGCAAAGGGTTGAAAGGTGGCTTGCAGGTGCAGAGGTGATTTTGCCGGGGATTCCACCAAGACCTTCCTTGATGAGTTGCTTCAAGGACCAGCCTGCGCAGTAGCCTGTGAGCATGCTGAGGTCGTGGATGTGGATTGATGCATCACGGTGAGCCTTGCCGATTTCCTCATCATAGATTTCACTGAGCCAGTAGTTGGCTGTGATTGCACCAGAGTTTGACAAAATAAGGCCACCAACGGAGTATGTGACGGTGCTGTTTTCCTTGACACGCCAGTCATTGATGTTGAGATAATTGTTGACGGTCTTTGTATAGTCAAGGGTGGTGCTTCCGATATTACGGATATTTTCGTGTTGCTTACGATAGAGGATGTATGACTTTGCAACCTCAACATATCCACCTTGAATGAGGACAACCTCAACTGCGTCTTGAACGTCCTCAACACACACAACATTGTTTTTCACCTTGTCGTTGAATGTTGCAGTTGTGCGCAGTGCCAGCATATCAAGAATGTCATCATTGTAGCTTTTCTTTTCTGCGATAAAGGCCTTTTCAATGGCGTTCTTAATTTTGGATAAATCAAATGGGACTATGCTTCCATCTCTCTTTTTTACATTCAACATAATATACTCCTTGGTGATTGATCTTTTGTTGCACCCACGCCCACCTTTTGCTGAAAGGGGGTGCGCAAGAAAATGTATCATATATTGGAGCATCTGTCAAGAGGAAAAACAACAAAATATTGATTATTTTTTTGAGGCACTACACAATATCTTGTGGTTTTACCGTGAAACATCAAATTTGGCAAAAGTGCAAAAAACACGATCACTTGACCAGAAATGGCAATCTAAAATCAGAAGGGATAGTTTATGCAATCAAAAACCACAATCTAAACACTTTTCTATAAATTTATACAAGAATCGACAGCAGGAATGTTTCACGGAAATTTCGCAAAAACAGGACACAATATCTTGTGGCAAAAAGAAAAATAAGATATTGTCAAGATGAGAGGGTTGTGGCATAATGGAAAAAGGATGAAGACAAAAAGTTGGCAGAGCAGTGGCTCCGTCTTGCCAACAACAATGAAAAATATGAAAGCCTGACCTACTATACCTCTTGGAAGGACCTAATCACCAATAAATGAAAAAAAGAACGGATTTGCGTCCGTTCTTTTTGATTTTATCATATT
>JAFWBH010000164.1 GCA_017507205.1 Clostridia bacterium | reverse complement strand
TACTTCTTACTTCTTGATGAACATACTTCTCATAACGTTGTCATCGATGCCCATTTGTCTGTCGATTTCGTCACGTGCTTCAACTGAACATTCAACGTTCATAAGAACGTAGTAACCTTCGGTTTGTTTGTCCATGACGTATGCGAACTTTCTAATGCCCCATTTGTCGATGTCGATGACTGAGCCGAGTGAATTTGCAAGGCTTTCATACTTTTCAACAACTGCATTCTTTTGGTCATCTTCGATGCCTGCACGAATGATGTAGAGAATTTCGTACTTATTCATGTTTTTACCTCCTTTTGGACTTATGTCTTTCGCCTTCACGAAAGAAAGGACTTGCATTACACTTATATAATGCTTTGCTATATTAATATATTATTTTAAAAAAGTAAAGCAAAATCGACAACAATTTGATTTTAGTCTAGATTTTCCAGCACTTTTTTGTCATAATTTCGTCAATCTAAC
This sequence comes from Clostridia bacterium, assembly GCA_017507205.1. Lineage (GTDB taxonomy): Bacteria > Bacillota > Clostridia > Christensenellales > CAG-917 > RGIG4097. The sequence goes on along the minus strand of JAFWBH010000164.1, from coordinate 4,559 downwards.
AGAACAAGGTCACGATATGCCTTGAAATAGATGTCAAAAATGGCCTCAATTGCCTTCAATGAAATTCTCTCATTTGGCTCGTGGATGATCATCTCACCGTATCCGTTCATTTCAGGACCGAAGGCAACGCAGTTTTTAAATTCTCTTGCGTATGTGCCACCAGCGCTACAAATGGGCTTGCTTTCCGTGTCACCGGTCACCTCGCTGTATGCCTTCATAAGCGCCTTTATCATCTTTGAATTTTCATCCATCTTGAAGCCGTCTGCCGATGATTTCAAGTCGACCTTTACATTGTCACCTATGGTGTTTTTAATTTGCTCAACCATTTTGGGCGTGTCTGTGGTAAAAGGAAGTCTGCTGTTGATACGCACCTCAAACTCACCATTTTCATAGTGGCAAAGGCCAACATTCACTGCGATTTTGCCATATTCATCCTCTGCATAACAGCCAAGTCTTTGTCCGTTGTAATCGGTGCCGATTGTGCCATTGTAGAATGTGACAAAGTCATCATCAATGACACCATTCATGGCTGTAATTGCATGGGATACTGCATTGACGCCGTGGTGAGGCACACTGCCGTGAGCTGCTTTGCCTCTTACTGTAAACTTTGCACTGCCCTTAATGCCAAGGATTGATTTCTGCTTCATTGTAAAGGTGATGCCTTCCATCTTGGCAAGATTTTGAGATATTGTCGTTGTTGCCTTTGTAAGTGCGCCAACGGTGAAAAGGCCTTCTGTTGTGAGTGTAAACTCGCACACATCGGGCACTGCATTGATGACTATGCCACCGTCAAGCTTTTGGAGCTTGACCTTGCCTCTTGATTGTGACTTTCCTGAAAGGAAAATATTGTTGATTGTGCGCTCTGCAAAAATCACAGGGAAATTTGAGTCGGGTGTGACACCATATGTAATGTTTTCACCAACTTCGAGATAATGCTCCATACATTTTGAGCCTGTTTCCTCATTGCAACCAAAGATGATACGGACACGCTTGTCAAATTTAAGTCCTTCATCCATAAGTGCCTTCACTGCAAAAAGTGAAATAATGATGGGCCCCTTGTCATCAATTGTGCCTCTGCCCCAGATTTCATCATCAACAAGCCTTCCTGAATAGGGTGGATATTTCCAGCCGTCACCCTCAGGCACAACGTCAAGGTGTCCGATGATGCCAAAAATCTCCTCACCCTCACCGATTTCTGCATAACCACAGTAACCGTCAAGATTGACTGTCCTAAATCCAAGTCTGTCAGCAACAGACAAGACATATTCAAGACATTCTTTGTTGCCTTGACCAAAGGGACCACCCTCAACAGCCGTGTCAAGGACGGTTTTTATTTGAACAGATTTCTGTATTGTTTCAATGATTTCAGGCAAATATTTTTCTACCATATTACTCTCCAAGCAATTTAATGAAAATATTATAAACCAACTTTCAAGATTTTTCAATCAATAATTTTGTATGTGTTGATTTTACTCTGCATATCCTTGACGAAATTTGTAATATATTTTCTTTCAAATGTCAATTTAAGATGTTTATATGGTTGTTTTATGATTATAAACCTTTGTTTATGGCAAAAATCATTTTGTGACTATTGTTGAATTTAAAAATCAAATCTCATCTGCTTTCCACAACAGCGATGACCTTTTTTTCAGAGAAATCAACACTGACTATGTTCAGTGTGTCCTCTCATATCTTGACGGTGGAAGTGACAAAATCGTCCTTGAACAAGACATTATATCCCCTCTCATCACAGCCCGAAGTGCTGTCAGTGGCGACAACCTTTCTGATGTGATTTTTTATGGCGAAGAAATCAAGCCTGTTCCAACAGATGATTGCCCTGCAAGAATTGCTGAGGGAGATGTCATTGTGTTTTTTGACGGAGAAGGCGAGGGGCATCTCATAAGCATACGAAAGTTTGACAAGCGTGCCATTGCAGAGCCTCCCACCTCAAATGTTTTGAAGGGACCTCGTGAGGGCTTCATTGAGGAAATCAAAACCAATGTCACTCTCATAAGAAGGAGATTGAAAACCCCCTCATTGACGGTGAAAAACTTGTCTGTCGGCAAATATTCATCAACGCCTGTGTCTGTGTTGTATATTGACGGAATTGCTGTAAACCATGTGGTTGAGGAAATCATTGGACGGCTTAATGCCATTGATATTGACGGCATCATTGACAGCTCATACGTGGCATCCTTCATCCAAGGCAGACGATATTGCTTCTTCAACCAAGTTGGAAGCAGTGAAAAGCCAGATGTTGTCGCATCAAAGCTTCTTGAAGGCAGAGTGGCAATCATTGTTGACGGCTCTCCTCTTGTCCTCACCCTTCCCTTTGTTCTTTTTGAGGACTTGCAGGACGGATATGATTACTATTCAAACGATTGGTCCTCATCTCTTGCAAGATTCTTTCGTGTTATGGGAAGCCTGCTGACAGTAATTTTGCCCGGCGCATATGTGGCACTTCAAAGCCATCACTATCACCTTATGCCCTTGAAGTTTCTCATCACCCTTATGTCTGCCACCAACGGAATACCCTTTCCACCAGCCATTGAAATGTTTTTTGTTTTGATGCTTTTTGAAATCCTCAATCAAGCCTCAATTCGTATGCCTCGTCTTATGGGAATTTCATTGTCAATTGTTGGAGCAATTGTCCTTGGCGACACAGCCGTAAAAGCAGGCCTCATATCATCACCAGCAGTCCTTGTGACAGCCCTGTCTGCCATTGGAATTTTCTGCGTGCCAGACCAGGTTGGAGCCCTGTCAATTTTGAGATTTATTTTCCTCTGTTGCTCAGCAGTTATGGGACTTTTTGGCATTGTAATTTTGATTGTTTTGCTTACTGCTTATCTTGTAAGTCTATCAAGCTATGGGGCACCATATCTTGCTCCATACGCCCCTCGCATCAACCCCGATCTTAAAGATGGACTCATCAAATCTAGCACCGTCAATATGAGTGAAAGACCATATTCAATCCCAAACCAAAATCGCAAGAGAATGTCAAAAGACGATGATTAACTATGCAAAATATGAGATTAAACTACAATTTGTGTCATAAACCAAAAACAACCAACCTTTACAGCTCACAGATTGGAGCTGTGGTTTTTCTTTGCACTCTGTCTTATAAGCTGTCATCACTCCCTGGCATTGTAAGTGAATATCTCTCCTCGTCTACCTTGTGGTTTTACTTGGTTCTTTCTGTTGTTGACATAGTTGAGTTTGCCCTCTTGTATTTCTTCTTCTGTGACGGCAGTGATGAAAGGCTACGTGACAAAATACCCTACAAAATCGGCGTTGCCATTTTGTTTGTTTTTTTGAGCTTTAAGTGCATTGGATTCTTTGCCCTTGCAGTGCTATTCTTCACCGTGGAGCTGTATGTTGGCATATCCCCAATTATTATTGTTTCAATACTTATTGTCCCCATGCTTTATCTTGGCCTTAAAGGAGTGAACACTCTTGCTCGAACAGCAGAAATTCTTGCCCCTATTGTCCTTGTAATCATAGTGCTGAATTTGGTTTTTCTTGATTGTCATCTTGACTTCAAACGAAATCTTCCTGTCCTTGCTCTGCCCTTGAAGGACTTCGCACTCCATTCAATAAAGTATGGCTTATGGCTTGGCAATTTCTTCCCTCTTTTGTTTGTAAAGGTGCAGAAAAAGAAATTCCCTTATGTTTTCACATCGGTGTCAATCACTCACATCATAACCATTGTAGCCGTGATGGTTGGCGTTGCAATGTATGGCGATGCAATGAAAATTCTTGGCAATCTTCTTGTTGAGATATCCGGCTTCAACCAGCTGTCCACAGAAATAGGCAGAATGGAATGGACTGCTCTTTTTGCAGTGATTGTAATGGGTGTCATTGAAATATCCTTTCTATTTTTCGGGCTCACTGAATGCTCGGTGCGTCTGACAAGAAGCAAATATCCAGCGATTATTGTGGTGGCTGTGGTTGTTGTGCTCTTGTCAAGCCTTCTTTCATCTCCACAGGTGCTGGCAGACCTTGCTCATACAGCTGTTGTTGGTGGAATAATGCTTGGCTTGTCCTTGGCTTTGCCAATATATTTCCTTGTTGTAAAGGCAGTTTACAGAAAAAAGGATAAAAACTCCTCTTTAAACGAGGCTTTGACGGAGGATAGGCTATGAAGCAAAACATATCTCACAAGCTTTCTGACAGCTTCTTTTCAAAAAAATGGCTGGTGATACTCATCTCTGCCATTATCCTCACCATACTTGGCAAAGTCATTGACAACAAATCTCTCACCCAATCAGGTATTGTTGTGGGGCTTGGCATTGATTATCAACAGGATGAATATGAGGTGACTGTGCAGACGGTCAGCGTCAGTGGAAGCGCAGGCACAGACAAATCGGCGTCAAAATATCTCACATATTCGGCAAAGGGTGCAACCCTGACAGATGCAATCAACTCAATCAGTGAAAAGCTTGGACTCATTGTTTCTCTTTCACACTGCAATCTTGTGATTATGTCAAGAAACGCCCTTACGCTCAACCCTGTGAGAACCTTTTCTGCCCTTACAAAGCCTTTGGCTTTGCCCGAGCAAG
>JAFWBH010000163.1 GCA_017507205.1 Clostridia bacterium | reverse complement strand
GGGACGCATACGGACACGGCTTAATTGAGGTGTCAAGATATGTTGAGCCTTTGGTATATGGCTTTGGCGTTGCCACCATTGAAGAGGGCATAGCCTTGCGAGAGAATGACATCAAAAAGAACATTCTCATTTGCCAATTGTTGCCCGATGAGGTTGTAGAGGCAATGAGATATAATCTCACCCCAACAATAGAAAGCCTTGACACACTGCAAGCAATTGAGAGGGTTGGTGGAATGGGAGTGGTCAAGGTCAACACCGGCATGAACAGGTTTGGCTTTGACGGTGGCCAAATCAAGCCGTTGATGGATAGGCTCAATGATGTGGCTGCTGGAGTGTATTCTCACATATATTCTCCCACGTCAAGAGAGGAGCAATGCAAGGCGTTTTGTCAGGTGGCTGACCTCTTTAAGCCAGAATGTGACAGGCACATCTACGCATCATCAACTGCACCCACAGACAGAGGAATTGTGCGTATAGGCATCAATGCCTACAAGGGCGCAATGATCGTTGAAAGCAAAATCGTATCTGTGCGCAGGCTAGAAAAAGGCGATACTGTAGGGTATGGGTGCAAAATGGATAGGACGGGCTATGTTGCTTGGATATTCGGTGGATATGCTGACGGCATCAATCGTGAAAATCCACAACCCGTTTTAGTAAAGGGGAAAATATGCCCGGTGGTTGCAGTGTGTATGGACACAATATGCGTCTACACAGGTGATTATATGGGCAAGATTGGTGAGAGGGTTGTCCTTCAAAATCACATCCTCACGCCAGAATATATTGCAGAAAATACAGGCACCATTCCTTATGTGGTTATTGCAGGCAGGAGTGGTCGGGTAAATAGAGCTTACATATAATGACAAAGCAGGAAGCAAGACAAATCGCATGAGAGAGAATACTCGCCATGAGTGAAAGTGAAAGAGAGTGGGCAAGCGACAGCATAGTTGATGCAGTGTCCTCTCACGAGCTTTTCAAAAAGGCAAAAAGGATATTTATCTATCTTGGCACAGCAACAGAGCCTGGCACTCACGAGATAGTTGGACTTGCTCTTGCAATGGAAAGAGTGGTGGCAGTGCCAAGAGTGTATGGCGACAATATGAAGGCACTCTCAATCACCCCATATACTGATTTCAGGACAAACAAATGGGGTATATTGGAGCCAGCCAAGGGCTATCCTCTTGAAGAAGTCGACCTTGCCATTATACCTCTTGTTGCCTTTGACGGACTGAAAAGAGTGGGACATGGCAAAGGATATTACGACAAGTTTTTGGCAAATCATCCCTGCAAAAAAATGGGGCTTGCCTTTGATTGTCAGAGTGTTGAAGGGCTTGAATGCGACAGCTTTGATGTTCCACTTGATGTGCTTATCACTGAAAAGCGCATCATTTCAAGGACGGTCAAGGAAAATATTTTTGAAGGAAAACAATGAGAGTTATTGCAGGAAAATACAGAGGAAAAAAGCTGGCAACCCCAAAGGGTGACAATGTCAGACCTACAACAGACAGAATCAAGGAAACTGTCTTTAACATTCTGCAATTCAACATCTCAGGCAAAAAATGCCTTGACCTTTTTGCAGGCACAGGTGGCCTTGGAATTGAGTGCCTATCCCGTGGAGCAGAGGAAGTTATCTTTTCTGACAAAAGCCCAGAAAGCATTGCAGTCATCAATGAAAATCTCAAAGGCATTGACGGAAATTATCGTGTCATAACAGCAGACTTTCTTGGAGTCTTACGCAACCTTGATCACAAAATGGATGTGGTGTTCATTGACCCACCATACAAAAGCAAGCTTGGTCAAATTGCTGTTGAATACATCATTGACAACAACCTTCTCAGCGAGGACGGCATCATCTATTTTGAGCATGGTGATGAAATTGAATTTACTGCACCAAAGGGCTTCAAGACTCGCACAAAAAAGATGGGCTACACCATCGGTGAGTTTATCACCAGAAGCAAAACTGCAATGCTGACAGGAAGCTTTGATCCCTTCACAAAGGGACACGAGGCACTCCTTGACGAAGCATTGACAATGTATGATGAGATTGTGGTTGCACTTCTTGTCAATGAGCAGAAACAATACTTTTTCACCCCAGAAGAGCGTGTTAAACTGGCAGAAAGTGCAGTTGAAGGCAAAAGGGGAGTGAGAGTTGTATACAGCACAGATATGGCTGTTGACACTGCCAAGAGAGAGGGAGCAGAGGTGTTTATCCGTGGCGTCAGAAATGATGAGGACATGGCATATGAAAATGAGATGAGGGAATACAACCTTACCCATGGTGGAGTTGACACAGAGATTATAAGGATTGACAGATATGAGGACATCTCATCAACTGCCGTGAAAAAGGAAATCCTTGATGGTAATTTCAGACATATCCCAAGCTCAGCAATATTTACCCTAATGGAGATTATGAAAACAAAGAAGCTTTGATCGTAGTTCACCAAGGGGACAAGCATAAATCAAGAAAAAAATAAAATTTACATAAAGAGGAAATTATGGAAACAATTGAATCATTGTTGAACGAAATTGAAAGTGAAATTCTCAGAGCAAAAAAAGCTCCATTTTCATCAACTGACGTTGTGGTCAATCGTCAAGCATTGCTTTCTCTTATCAATCGCTTCCGTGGTGCATATCCTTCAGCACTTCGTGAGGCAGAGGCAATCAAGAGAGAGCGTGACGATATCATCACAAAGGCAAACGTGTATGCAGAACAGCTTTGTGACAACGCAGAGGCACAGGTTGCTCAAATGAAATCTGAAACAGAGATTATGCGTCAAGCAAGAGAGGACGCAGAGATCCTTCGTAGAGAGGCACAAGAGGCATACGACAAAATGGATTATGAAGCACGCGCACTTGCATTCAATCTTCTTGACGGTGCAGAAAAGGCATTGAAGGAAAGCATGAACATTATCAATGGACGCAAGCGCAAGCTGGTTGAGGACTAAAATTTACGGACGAGAAATGAATATGAAAAAGACAATCAAAATTTTGGCAATAGCAATGGTGCTCGTGCTGTCAGTTTTGGCATTTGTGGCTTGTGATTTTGAGGCTGATTTCCCCTTTGACGGAAGCAATAATAATAACACAGGCAACGGAAATGGCAACAACAATGGTGGCAACGGTGGAAGCACCAGCAACAATGGTGGAGGCACTGGCAACAATGGTGGCAGTGATGGCGATGGCACCATCAACAGAACAGGCACCTACACCCTTGATGTCTACGGCATCAATGATCTTCACGGAAAGTTTACAGATTCTGCAGAGTCAAATGGTCAACCTGGTGTTGACGAAATGACAACCTATTTAAAGCAAAAGGCAGAGGCCCAAAACACTGTTTTCCTTTCAACAGGAGATATGTGGCAGGGAAGCTGTGAAAGTGGTCTTACAAAGGGCAACATCATCACCGATTGGATGAATGATTTAGGCTTTGCATCAATGACTCTTGGCAACCACGAGTTCGACTGGGGCATTGATCCTATTTTGGACAATATTGAAATCGCAGAGTTTCCCGTCCTTGCAATCAACGTCTATGATTATGACACCAACCAACGTCTTGAAGGCTGTGAGGCATCTGCAGTCGTTGACAAAGGAGATTTGAAGGTTGGCATAATCGGCGCAATTGGAGATTGCTATAGCTCAATCTCAGCAGATAGAGTTGAGGGTGAGGTATATTTCAAGACAGACGATGATCTCACTGCACTTGTCAAGGCAGAGGCAACAAGACTTCGTGAGGAGGAAAAGGTTGATTTTGTCATCTATTCACTCCACGATGGTTGCACAAGCAGTTCATCAAAAATCAGAGAATTCAAGGGCAACCTTTACAACGAGGAGGGCGACTATTACGATTTGTCCTTGTCAGATGGATATATCGACTTGGTTTTTGAAGCACACACCCATCAAAGCTACAT
>JAFWBH010000162.1 GCA_017507205.1 Clostridia bacterium | reverse complement strand
TTCAATTCATTAAAAAAGGCACTCCGTTGAGTGCCTTTTGTTTTAGTCTAGCAGTGTGTCGTGGATGAGGGCATAGGTTTGTGATGCCTTGTCAACCCAGCTTTTGTAGAGGAATTTCGCCAGCTGACGATTGGCAACAACCAGCTTCAGCTCCATAAGGGTGGCATTTTCACTGTTGATTTTCATGATGACAGTATAGGTGCCGTCTGCGTTTTTGGAATAATCGCAGAAATATGATTGGCGTTTTTTAAAGCGCATACGGTTGTCACGGGCGTATGCCGTGATTTCATCACGGATAGATGTGGGTATGCGTGTGTAGAACAATGAAAGACAGCTGATTCCGTCTTGGGTGATGTTGAGATATTCACCCTTTGGCACTCTATACACAAGGTTGGTGTCAATAAGCTCGGAAAGATACTGCTTGCATTCCATATATGAAAGCCAGTCATTTTCAGAAGAGCATACGTCAAGAACGGTGGCTTCTGTAAGTGGAATTGCCATCTTTTCAAATGTGAACAAAATCACAAGCTTCTGAATCTTGCTGTCCATAGCCACAGAATCTTTTGATGTGAAATTATCCATTGACGCACTCTCCTTCATAGTAGTGAAAACGATTGTAGCACGAGAGCCAAAAGAAATCTATTCTTTTTAGACAAAATTTTTAAAAAATCAAAATATTGTGGCAGAACAAATTTTTGACACAAGAGTGCATGAGAAAATGATTGTATATGAAGGCGACTTGGTTTTTTGTTTTTGATAGTTTTTGTTAAAAAATATAGAGGTAAATATAGGAAATCCAAAGAAATCTTTAAAAATATTTTATATGGTTAGAATGCCGAAAAACCGAAAAATGAGGGGGATAGAAGATTGTTTTTTGTATATATCTGTTTTGGCACAAAGAGCCTCAAATGGAAATAGGGGGTTGACTTTACAGAAATTTGAGTTTAAAATATTTTCGTATATTATCCGTATATGCGTGCGTATATATGTGAAGCACGCAAGGCGAGGGCGCACAAATGCCCTCAACGGAAATTCAAATAAGCAAACTCAAAATGTCTATTTTGACGGAATAGAGGTGAATTATGAGAACGATCAAACAGAACGCAATCAAAATCGCAAGACTCGGTCTTTTGATGACCATAGTCCTTTTGGCATTTGCGATTGTCATTGCAGCACCCCTTGAGAGCTCAACAGAGGTTGCTCTTGCAGTTGATGCCCAAGGAGGCACAGCAGTTGGAACTTATGGTGGCAGAGGAGCTTTGACATCTGTCCACTTTGGACTTCATCTCGATGGTAATGGCTCATCCACATGGACTGTTGAAGAAGGAATGATGGGTGTGGCTCTCAACAGCTCAAACATCAGTGCTTGTTTGGACAAAACTACAAATGCCCTTAGACTTGAAGCCGCGGGAACAAACGGTTTCAGATTTGGCTTGAATGGACATGAAGAAGGCACATGGATTGTTCCTGACACTGACGGTTGGAAGGCCTGCGCAGTCCTCAACTATCAACTCAGTCCCTTCTTGAAGACTATGATAAGCAACTATGGCACAACCGTTCAAGTGACCAAGGTTGCTGCAACCCTTGAAAGAGCTCACGGTAATAAAATTAAGATGAAGGCGGTTGCCAACTCTTCTGCAGCTACAGCTGCAACTTATATTGAAGAAGAAGATTCGGGATATCAAACCTCAACAAGCGTAAGTGCAGTTCTTACACAAAGCTCTACAATCACACTCAAAGCAACAGACAACGTGATTTCTATTGTTTTCTATGCAGGCAGTGACAACGGCAACACAAGCAACAGCTTGCCCGGTGGTTACGCACACGACATCAATATCACATTCAAGATTACAAGAACTCAAACTGAAAACTCAGGTGCTGTTTACGATGATGGTGCTGCACCCAAGCTTCAAGCAATAAACTCAACATCACCCTTCCGAACAGACGCAACAGCAGATTCCAACTGGAATTACGCACTTCCCAGCGATATTACAACCAGCGTTGAAGAAGAAATTAAAGCTCTTTACAATCAAAACATTGACAGAGTTGACACCAACAACAACGTTTATCTCCACAGTTATATCAATCCCGATACAGATGCTCTGATAGCACCTGATGGTGGTCCTACATATTACAAATATGTAAAAGAAACATTCGTTGACCAATTTAGCTATGGCACAAGTACGGTAACAGAGGCAGATGGTTCTGGCAGAAAATGGCATACAGCTGGCATCAAGCATGTCCAAGTTGGAACATATAAAATTAGTGTTTGGGAAATCACAGAGGGTAATTATTCAAACTATTATTACATTCAACAAGATGACGGTTCTGGCACAAAGGTAAATTACGGCAAGTTCCGTGTGAAAAAGTTGCACAGAGGCAAGGTTGAAGTAGAAATGTATTTCTTCAGCAACGTTGACGCTACTATTACTGTGTCAGATTTTGGAAGTAAGCAAATTGCAAAATCAATCAGCATTAAGGGCATTGACGTTCAAGCAAACTCCAAGATGGAAACTGTCCTTGAAGAAGAAAACAAACTCTTTATGGAATCATCGGAGTTTGATGGTGTTGCAAGCTGGGATAACATCGGCTGGCATTATTCACCCAGTCTTACAATGGACTTTGACGTGCCAAGAGATGATGCAGGCAAAGAGGTTGAAAGAGAAGCAAATCAATCACCTTACATTTGGTTCTATTCAGTTGTCAAGGCAGATTCTCCCACAATGCTTACATCTGCAAGCTGGGGCAGAGATGATCTCCTCGGCAAAAAGCCCTTTGCAGTCAACGGACTGAAATTTACATACGATTTCAGCACAGGTCTTGCCAATGGAGAAATTGGCAACCAGGCAGACAGCTCTGCAAAAGGCTCAGGATATTATCTCTTCACATTCTACAAGATGACTCTGTCTGGAAAGTTCGATGAAGGCACAGGCATCCGTTCATACTATGTGAAGGTTGACTATGAAGCACCTGTTCATACACTCAACAAGACAACCAATGGCGCAGCCATTGACAATCCTCAATGGGCGGCGGGTGCACCTCTTGTGATCACTTTGACACAAGACAAGCCCAACATTTCAGGCAACACCCTTGCATTTATCACAATGGGTGACAACGACATTGAAACAAACCAGGTTGTCTATGTCAAAAATGGCTTGCTCTATGTCCTTGACGGCACAGGCACACCTCAATCCAGTGAAATAATCACCCTCCACGATGGTGGCAGAACAGTATATGTTGACTACGAAATTGACGGAGAAGGCAGAGCAATCTGGACAATCACCTTTGCAAGCGTGGTCCTCAACAGCGAGCAGGGCAGAAATACATACGTAAACTACAATTATATCAGCACCTTTGAGCTTTTGACAGGTGTTGAGGCTGACACTGAAAACGCAATCAGCTATGTTGACAATGGTGAAACAGTTGTCACCAACGGCATTGAGCATGGCAAGTGGCAATATCTCCAAGGCAGTATTGTTCGCACTGGTGTATATATCCGTGTTGACAGAAACGCACCTCTTGCACCTAACTTTATGAACAGTGATGATGTTGACGGTGATTACATTGCTGAATTGGAGGACCTCACCCTTCCTGAAATAGCCAATAGAAGCTGGTATACAAGTGGATGGTCATTCCCCGGACAATATGACTTCTCCGATGACTTGGTTGGCACATTTGGTGATGAAATCAAGGTGTATTACGCAATGAAAAACATCACATCAGCAGATGACTTTACTGCAAGTGGTGAAAGAAAATCACTGGCAGAATTTATTGCTGACTACAATGGAGAGGGCTATGGTCACCTTTCATCATATGCATTTGATATGTATGAAGAGGTTGGTGGAAGCAAGCTTCAAGACATCAACTCATTGAATCTTGCTCTTGACAGCAAGCTTGACGCCGGTATGAGAGTGCTCCTTTTCTGGACAGTTGACCAAGCAGGCAACAAGAGTGAGCTTCACAAGTATTACATACTTGCAGACGCCAACAGCTATTTTGTCACAGGTCACATTGACAACGGCATCTTTGATGGTCAAGCAGATGTGACAATGGTCAGTGGCAGTGCAAAGACAGCATACAAGCGTGGCGATAAGGCAGTGGTTGAATATGCAATCAACGATGACAGCCCATACGTTCCTTATATGTTCAAGATGAACAATGGTGGAGATGGTCTTAAAACTCTTTGGACAACAGAAAATCCCACCTCAAAAGAAGTGAGCTATGATGTTGCACCTGTTGCAATTGAAGGCACAACACTTACACTGACAGTTGATGACAATTATCTTGGCAAGCTTCAAACACAAGCAGGCGAATCACTTGACGTCTATTTCAGCTTCCGTGAGCTTGTTGAAATTTCAGTGCTCAACAACACAGCATATTATGCTGGCGCACCAATCCAAGTGCCATTCATCATTTCAAACGAAAATGCAAAGGCATTTGTAGAATTCAGCTTTGAAGGTCTTGAAGAAGGTCAAGCACCTGTCAATGTTGGCGCATACAGGTTTACAGTCGGCGTTGACACAGAAAGCTACATCTCAGTTGTTCCTGAGCTGGCAGATTTCCTCATCAACAAGAAGGACATCACAATCAGCATCAACAATACAACTGGTGTTTACGGCAATGCACAAGCATTTGGCTACACCATTGAAGGTCTTGTCGGCAAGGACCTTGAAGCATGGGATCCTGACAACTACATCTTCAATGGAGATGGTATGTCATTGCCCACAGCAGAGCAATGGATTTTGTTTGACGGTCAAGCAATTGGCGCAGTTGACTTTGCATCAGTCAATGTTGGCGTATATAGATTGTCCTTCAATCTTGAAGTGTCAGACGGCACACTTTCAAACAACTACAACGTCAAGGCCTTGAATGAGGCAAGACATACAATCACACAAAGAGAAATTGTTGTTTCTGTTGTCAGTGGTGGAAAGGTTTATGGTGACAATGACGGAGCAATCAGCTTTACAATTGACACATCATCACTCCCAGCAGGCATCAACAGCGAAAATATCACCGATATCATCAAGAACGCAGATGTTCTTTCAGCAGAGGGCAATATCATTACAATGTCTGGTGAAGCACTCATCACAAGAAGCGCAGGTGAGGATGTTGGTGAATATGAATTCAATTCAAACGCATCAGCATTTGACACCAATGCAAACTACAAGGTCGTCCTTGACACAGAGGGCAAAGCATTTGTCATCACAAAGAGAACAGTCCTTGTGACACCCAATAGTGGTCAAGTGTTTGCATACAACGAGGAAAACAACTATGGCGTTGGCTACACCCTTGACGATTATCGCTTTGCAGATGCTCTTCAAGCAGTGTGGACATTCACCCAAGTTGGTGATGGTGAAGAGGTCGGTGGATTTGAGCAAATTTCAATGGAAGTTGGCGGAAACCTCACTTCAAGCAACACAAACGTAGAGTTTATCCTCTCAGAAGGCGTTTATATCATTGTCAAGAAGGTCATCGCAGGACAAACCACAATCATCATTTCAAAGGTTGGTGGAGTGTTCAACAAGACATATGATGGCACATCAAATCTTGACGCAGTCATCATCACAGCAGATCTTGGCAACGGCTTTGATTATGTGGTCAATGATGGCACACTTCCCGAAGGCTTCAGCATTGAATTTGCACCTTCAATTGCAGGGGCAGACGTTGGCAACTATATGGTTGTTGTTGACGGAGCAGATGTTGTGGTCTATGACAGCCAACGCAACAACATCAGCAGTGATTACACAATCTTTGTTGAATCATACACAGTGGCAATCAACCCTGCAATCGTCACAGTTGCACCTACATTTACCTCAACAGACAAGGTCTATGGTCAAATGGATACAGACTACGGCTTTGGCTACGAGGTGACAAACAACGGTGGCTTTGATTCAGTGGACTTTGGCGCAATCATTTCAGGCTCATTTGTGAGAGCAATCTATCAAGGAGCAAGCCTTGCTGGATATGGCGCAAGATATGATACAGTGTCAATGGCAGACGGCACATTTGAAAACCAAGGCACAGCATATCGCTATGGTGTTGCAGTGGGCAATGTGTTTACATCATCAAACGCAAACTTTGCAGTTGAGGTTGTTGATCTTTCAGCATACGTGCTTACAATTTCAGCAAAGGAAATTGACTTTACAGCAATAAACACATCATCACTTTACGCCAATGATAAGGTGTTCAACAATTCTGCAGAAGCATCCTTTGGCGAAGGCGAAAAGGAAATGATGTTCGACATCACTGGTCAGCTTGCTCGTATTGAGGACAACGTGTATGTGGACTTCACAGCACTCTTCACAGACTTTACAGCTGGCACAGACAAGACTGTCCAATATTCAGCATTTATCCTTGCAGGCGTGGACAGCAGAAACTATATCCTTGTTGGAGCAGACGGCATTGTCTTTGACATCACTCTCAACAAGAATGGCAACCCCATCAAGATTACAAACAAGGCACTTGAAATCAACAGAGCATATTTCAGCATCACAAAGGTCTATGATGGCACATCAACAATCACAGAGGATCATATCATCATCGACAGCAACTGTATGCTCAGTGGCATTGAATTCTACATTGCCAACCTTGTTGCATTCAACGGCGCAGACGTCACTGACAACTTTGCAACAGACCTTGTCTTGATGTTTGTTGGCATCACCGAGGACACCTTCCTCATCGAAGATGAGTCACTCGATGAGTATGTTTCATTTGATCAAGAGGGCTTGAAGCTTTCACTTTCATTGATCCCTGGCTCAATCACTCCCGAGACAATTGCTCTTGCAGACTTTGTTGACGTTGATGCAATTGATCGTGTTTACAATGGCAAGGCAGGAGTAGACATGACCTTCAACGTCAAGAGTGAAGTCTTTGGTGCAGGTGACAAGCTCGGTGATCTTGGTGTTTCAATTGACGCAGTGGCAGACAGCAAGGATGCTGGCACAAGAGCAGTCACAATCAATGCAATTGAGATTGCATCAAGAAACTATAACGCAAGCTTTACAGCAGATGAATTTACAGCATACATCAATGCAGATGTTGAAATTTCAAGAGCAGTTGTTGAATTGAACGTTTCATATAACAACAGCAAGGAATACAACGGCAGAGAGCAGATCAATCTTGTCAAGGATGCTGACATCTTCAAGGGTGACGGCAGATATGCATTCAGACTTGTGTCAGACACAGATATGGATGGCACAGCATGGTCAAATGAAATTGGCTCAATCACCTGGGACTTTGACAATGTAGATTTCATCTACACCATTGACGGACAAGAGGATGCAAGTGTTGCATTCAGAGATGGTGAGGTGGTTCGCCACAACGTCAAGATCAGTGGTTTGACTCTCTCATCAACCAACCCCGATGCTCTTGCCAACTACGAAATCATCGGCTATCAATGGAATGGGGAAGGCTATGAGGAGAAGAGTGTTGTTCTTTCAGAGGGCATCATTGAGGACTATGAATGCCTCGAAGCTGCTCCCATGGGAAGAAAGACAATCACCTCAAACAATAGCATCAAGGTTCTTCCCAAGGTCTATGATGGCACAAGAGAAGCACAAGCAACAGCAGAAATTACAACAGAAATCGGCGTTGCAGTAGAGGATATTCCTTATCTCGCATTTGAATTTGATGCAGAATTTGACACAAAGAACGTTGGTGAGCAAAAGGTGTCATTGAGAGTTGTTGGCTTCGACAATACTGAGGACGCACCCTCTGACATCGCATCAAACTACAACATCAACAGCTCAACAACCTGGACAACACGTCAAAGCATTCTTCCTGCACCTATGCTCATTGAAGCAAATGTAGGCGAAAAGATTTATGACGGCACAAACAAGCTTGATGTGGGTGGCATTGAATTTACCCTCATCGGCAAATACGCAAAGGAAACAGACAGATATTCAGTCGATGTCCTTGCAGGACATTACACCGATGCCAACGTCTATGACGAAATGGGCAATATCCTTGACAGCAAGGATGCCAAGCTTTACGGTGTCACACTCCGTAATATCTCAACAGGCATCGTCAACTATTATCCTGTCTTTGCAAGCGCAACAGCAGTTGATGGCCTCAGTGAAATCACTGAAATCGGCGCACTTCCTGCAACAGATGCAGATGGCAACCACATCTATTATTACAGTGCAAAGGTTGAGAACCTCTATCAGCTTACAGAAAGCGAATATCAAGAGGTTGAAGGCACCTTGGCAATGAGTCACTTTGTTGACAAATATACACGTTCTGGCAACACCTATTATCTCTTCGGCGAGGAAGCCAACATTCAAGGAAAGGAAACAATTGCACTTGCAGTTGATGAAAACGCAAAGGGCAGAATCCTCCAAAGAGAAGTGACAATGATTGTTGACGTCCTCAACAAAGATATCTTCAACAAGAGCTATGACGGAACAACAATCTTCCACGGAGTGCCTGGTGTTGACTTTGACATAAGCATGGCAGCAGGCTTTGTGGGAGCAGACGGTCAAATGGTTTCACTTGACCCCAATGGATTCACCGTTGCATACTCAACCTCAAAGGCTGGAGTGGCAGAAGTGAGATTTGTCTTTGGCGACAATGCAATTGCAGGCGTTGACAGCTCAAACATCTATCTCAACTATACAGCAACAGGCGCAACATATGTTGTCAAGTGCAACATCAGAAAGGCAGAAATCAAAGCAGTTCTTGATGCAATGACAGCAACATATGGCGATGATACAAGCACATACAAATACAACATCAATTACTCAATTTCAGTTGGTGGTGCAAGCTATGGCTTGGTCATTGACGGCTCAAGGGGCTATATGCTTGTTGACGATTACAGCAACGCATACAATGATCATTGGTCATCACTCATCACTGACGATCAAAATGCATTGCGTTATAGCCTTGCAGACGGAGTGTTCACACAAGATGCAAATGGTGCATATGTTGTCCTTCCCGACACATTCGTTGAACCTTCAATGACAACAAACGCAACCAAGCAAGCAATCATCGGCACCTACAAGGCATCTCTTGAAGGTGGCAAGGCAACCAACTATGAATTCAGCTTTGGATATTCAAGATTTGAAAATGGTGTCAGTGTCTACGATGAAACACTTGCAGTGAGTGAGCTGGTCATCGGCAAAAAGACCTTGAAGGTCAGCGCAGGCAATGGCGACACCTACAAGGCAACCTATCTTGAATCACTGCCCACAATCAACCTTGCATATACAGGCTTTGTTGGCAACGATGGCACCAACAAGATCAAGGTGGCAGAGGGTGCAACAGCATTCAAGTTCTTCAACGGAACAGAGCTTGTTGATATGCCAGAAAGCCCCATTCCTTCAAGCAAGCTTGAAGATGGTCAATATTATGTGGCAGTCATTGACACAACAAAGATCTCATCAGACAACTACATCTTTGAAGCAGTTGGCGAGGCAAGGCTCAACATTGTGATGCCTGCATTTACTGGCGTGACAGTCAATGATTCAACAGTGAAATACAACGGACAATCACAAGTGGGCAAGGTTTCAATCACAGGCAACCTTAATGGTGTCAGTGTTGAACACAAATATTATGTGGGCTCAGTGGCAGACGAAAATCTTGTCACCGAGGTGAAGAACGCAGGCAACTATATTGTTGTGTCAACCTTCACAAGAACAGTTGGTGAATATCCTCAATCAACTTCAATGACAAGCAATCTTACCATTGAAAAGATTGACATGTCAGTGTCATATGCACCCGTCAAGCTTGACTATCAAGAAAAGAACTTCATCAATGACATAAAGGATGAAATAAAGGACAGCATCAAGGGCGCAACAGCAGAGGACAAGGAGCTTATTGCTTCAAGCCTCGTGTTCAAATTCTATAGAGTTTACAGCACTGGCGTTACCAAGGCTGTCAGCAAGGTTGAAAGCGTTGACAACTATATGGTTGAGGTCATTCTTGCTCCCGTTGAGCTTTCAGGCAATCCTTCTAGAACAGAGCTTGAATTGGCAGAAAGAGTGCAAGCAGTCCTTGCAAACTACAATGAGTATACCTTCACAAAGAACTTCAAGATTGAGCCTGCTCACATCATCATAACAATCCTTGAAGAGGTTTCAGTGGTTGCAGATATTGATGAAGAGGGCAACCTTGTTCTCCCCGAAACACTTGACATTGTGTTCAAGTATGACTTCACAGAGGATTACAAGGCAAAATATGGTCTTGACGCAGATGACATCACAGAAAGAAGATTTGCAGTCAAGTTTGACGACACTCCTGTTGACCTCATCACAGGCGTGGGTGCCTATGGCTTCACAATCCAATATCTTGAAGAGGGCTCATCAGAGATCTCTGAATATGAGCAAGATGACGAATATGTTGTCATCACAATCGGCACGGCAGAAGGAGTGACAAGCGATCCCAACAGCAACTATGTGTTGTCAAACAATGTTGGACGTGTCAATGTCACAACAAAATCAGTAGGCAAGCCCGGCTTGTCAATGGAATATACAGACGGCACAGAAATCACCAACCCCAGCCTCAAGCTTCAAGCAACAGAAATCACTGAGTATGTTGAAAGCAACAAGCTCTATGACTACTGGCTTGCAATCGAAAGCCACGAGCCTTATATCAAGGCAAATCTCATGAAGGCAAACCTTGAAGTGATTATGCAGCTCCGTCTTATGAGCAACAACAAGGTTGTTCAACCCGGAAAGGAAGTTCAAGTGACAGTCAATTTCTTCCTTGAAAATCCTGTTGAGGAATATAAATTCTACATTGTTGGCGCAGATGGAATGTTGCATCGCCTTGAAGATTACACAATTACAGAGGATGGCACATTGACCTTCAAGACATCACACATTGACTCTGTCGCAGCCTTCCGTATGGTTGAAGATACTGCCTTGAAACAACAAATTGAAGATGCAGAAAATCAACTTCCTCCTTGGCTCTGGTATGTAGTCGGTGGCGTTGCAGGACTTATCGTTGTTGTGGTCATCATTGTTGTAAGTGTTGTGGCTTCAAAGAAGAAGAAAGGAAATGGCACACCCGGTGATGACAGACCTGCAAAGAAGGAGCCAAAGGCAAAGAAGCAACCTGCTCCCAAGAAGCCCGTTGCTCCTCAACCTAAGCCCACTCCTCAACCTGCACCTCAACCAAAGGTTGCACCAGCACCTCAACCTAAGCCCACTCCTCAACCTGCACCTCAACCAAAGGCTGCGCCTGCACCTCAAAAGCCTGTTGCTCCTCAACCTTCTGCACCCACTGCTCCTCAAAGACCAGTGACAGCACCCAGACCCCAACAGGCACCACAAAGACCCATGGGCGCACCCCAGCCTGCTCCTCAGGCACCACAGGCTCCCAGACCCCAAGCTCCTGGAAAGCCAGCAACACCTCCCGTTGTAGGCAATAGACCAGCAGCACCCGGCAAGCCAGCAACACCCCCTGTGGTTGGCAAAAAATAAAAACTGCGCTATTTAGCGAATAACTGCGTCAGGCACTTTTATCTCATCCCTCACATACGCCAAGTATGCTTCGGACTGATTTAAAAGTGCCTTTCTTGTTCTTCATCAAAATAATCGCAGTTTTTGCAGAGTGCGTGGAAAAAGCAAAGTGCCAACATATACCACTAAAACATAGCGCTATTTAGCGCCTATCATCGTCAGATGCAACCCACAGGATTCTCACATACGACAAGTATGCTACGACCCCTGTGGGTTTTTCTTCCTTGCTATGCATCTAAATATCGCAGTTTTTG
>JAFWBH010000161.1 GCA_017507205.1 Clostridia bacterium | reverse complement strand
GTTTCTGCAAGCTTACCACTGGGGTTGACATTGCCGTAGAGAAGGTTGTATGTAGCCTCGCCACCAGCTTGACCACCAAGATAGACATTGAGGACAGCATTGACTTTGTCAATCCATCTTGTCATTTGGATGGGTGAGCCACAGGATGTGACAACGATGATGTTGCTGTTGACCTTTGCAAGCTCTTCAAGGAGATAGTTGTGTGCTTCGGGCATATTGATGTGACTGCGATCATAGCCTTCACTTTCAAATGCATCTGTCAAGCCAACAAACACGACAACTGCATCCTTGCCTTCGGCAACCTTGCAGGCTTTCTTTATGAGACTCTTCTTGTAGCCATCGCCTTTGAGTGAATATCCATCTGCATATTCGTATGCTTGACCTGCGTTGTCAAGTGCTTGCAGGAAGGACACTGTCTTGGGAGGATTGATATGGCTTGAGCCAGCGCCTTGATAGCGAAGCTTCTTTGCCAATGCGCCAATGACTGCAATGTTTTGTTCTTTTTTGAGGGGGAGTGCCTTGTGTTCATTTCTGAGAAGAACGGCACCGTTTTCTGCTGCACGTCTTGCAAGCTCGTGATGCTCTTCAAGATGTTGAGGTGCATCATCAACCTCACTTTCCTTGCAGTCAAATGCAAATTTAAGAAGACGGAGAACAACT
Source organism: Clostridia bacterium (assembly GCA_017507205.1). Classification (GTDB taxonomy): domain Bacteria; phylum Bacillota; class Clostridia; order Christensenellales; family CAG-917; genus RGIG4097. The sequence continues at coordinate 1,220 of JAFWBH010000161.1, read as the reverse complement.
CTGTCAAGATCTGCTTCATCAAGACGTCCTTCCTTCACTGCCTTCACGATGACACGATCATTCATGCCACCATTTGCAGGCATTTCAAGGTCATTGCCAGCCTTGATTGACTCAACTCTGTCAAACATTGCGCCCCAGTCACTGATGACAATGCCTTCGAAGCCCCATTCCTTACGGAGAACATCATCAAGCATGCGCTTGTGGTCTGTCAGGTGCTTGCCACCAAGAAGGTTGTAAGAGCTCATAATTGTTGTAGGCTGTTCAGTCTTGACAACGTGCTCAAATGCAGGGAGATAGATTTCACGGAGTGTGCGTTCATCAACAATTGTGTCAACGCCCATACGGATATGCTCTTGGTTGTTTGCACAGAAGTGCTTGAGTGATACACCAGCGCCATTCTTTTGAACGCCGTGAACATATGCTGCACCCATTCTTCCTGAAAGGAAGGGGTCCTCTGAAAAATATTCAAAGTTTCTTCCACAAAGAGGACTACGCTTGATGTTGACACCGGGTCCCAAAACTGTGCTGACCTTGAGTGCCTTTGCCTCTTCAGCAATTGCAGCGCCGATTTCTTCAATGAGGCTTACATCCCAAGATGATGCTGTTGTGACAGCAGGAGGGAAGCAAGTTGCAGGCTCTGCAGGTTGCATAATATTTGTGCCACCACCCTTTGTGGGCTTTTCCTTACGAAGTCCGTGAGGGCCGTCTGACATCCACACTGAAGGAACATCAAGTCTTTCGATAGGCTTTGTGCGCCAGAAGGTAAGACCACTGCAAAGGGATGCTTTTTCTTCAAGTGTCATTTGTTGTAAGATTGCTTGATAATCTCTTTCCATAGTTTTCTCCACTTATGATTTTTGTTCGTGCGTGGGGGCGTATGGCGCGTCCGTCCACGTAAATACCAAACATAAAATTAGTATAACATAGTAAAATACCAAATACAAGCATTTTTTCAAGCAAACACCGCCAAAAACCAATAAATTATTTTTTATAAAAATAAAGAGAAAAATATGTCAAAAACACTTTTCTGAAAGAAAGAAATGTTGTATAATCAACAAGATGTGCAGTCAATTTGCATTTCAACCTGCACAAACGGAGTATATATGGAAGAAAACGAAGTTCAAATTGAAGAAATAATTGAGGAAACAGCTGTTGAGGCTGAAAATGAAGCTCCTGTCCAGCCAGAAGCAGAGGAAAAGGCTGACAAGAAAAATGAAAAG
>JAFWBH010000160.1 GCA_017507205.1 Clostridia bacterium | reverse complement strand
CAACTGAGCTAAAGGCCCGAATCTTTTCGGCTTCTTCGTGAGAATGGTCGGGGTGAGAAGATTTGAACTTCCGGCCCCTTGCTCCCAAAGCAAGTGCGCTACCAAACTGCGCCACACCCCGCAGGAGATTTTCACGACCTCTACAATATACAATAAGTTGAAAAAGTTGTCAACAATTTTTCATCAATTTTTTTTGTTTTTTTAATGTTTTTTTTCTTCTTTATTTCTTAAATTGCGACAAAGTATCCAAAAACACAAGTGATTTTCAGCTCTATCATTATACTTGGAGGGCAAAAAAGTGAAATATAGATCTGAATCTGATCATCTTGTCATTGAATTTTATGGTGATATTGATGATCACTATGTGGGAAAAGTGCGAAATGACATTGATATGCTCATTTCAAGACAAGCGCCTCGGGCAGTCATTTTTGATTTTAAAAATGTTTCTTTTGTTGACAGCACTGGCATTGGTTTGATATTCGGCAGATACAAAAGATTGCTCAATACCAACGGTGAGCTTCTGCTACGCAACGTGCCATCACAAGTAGACAAGGTTTTCCGTGCCAGTGGCGTCTACTCTATCTGTCCAAAAATATAAGGAGTTGATTATGAAAAACTATTTTAAGATACAATTGCCAGCAATCGGTGAAAATGAAAGCTTTGCACGAAGCATACTCTCTTCTTTTGTGCTTTCTCTTTCACCAACAATTGAAGAAATCAATGATTTAAAAACTGCCATAAGTGAGGCTGTGACAAATTGCGTCGTGCATGCATACAACAAGAATGATGGTGTCATAGAAATATCTGCAGAAATCAATGAAAATCTCTTGTCTGTGACCATATCCGACTTTGGAAAAGGCATTGCTGATATAGAAAAAGCCAAAACACCAATGTATACTAGTGGTGGCGATGAACGAAGTGGAATGGGCTTCACAATAATGGAAACATTCATGGATACACTGGAAGTTTCTTCAAAGCTTGGCGAAGGAACATCTGTGACAATGACAAAAACCTTCGGTATATGCTAAATCACGAGGAAACCCTTGCCTTAATCAAACAGGCACAATCGGGTGATGACAATGCAAAAGAAAAGCTGATACAAGAAAATATGCCTCTTATTAAATCAATTGTAAAACGTTTTAAAGGCAGGCTCGAATACGATGATTTGATGCAATTGGGTGCAATGGGCTTCACAAAGGCTATGATGGGCTTTGATGAAAAATTTTGCGTTCGTTTTTCAACATACGCCGTTCCTATGATAACGGGAGAAATCAAAAGATTTCTCAGAGATAATGGAGCAATAAAGGTGTCAAGGTATTCAAAAATACTTGCATATAAAATTTCTGCATACATTGACGAAATAGAAAAAACTGGCGCCCCTTCTCCCACCGTTGATGAGCTGGCACAAACATTTCAATGTGAGCAAAGTGATATTATTCTCGCCCTTGATTCATCAAGAATGATTTTATCTTTAAATGAGACACTTGACGAGGACGAAGAGCTTACTCTAGGTGATAAGATTGCCGACAAGCACTCCCCTGAAAATGACTTAAACAAGCTTATCATAAAGGATGCTGTCGCTTCTCTGCCTGATCGAGAACGCAAGATCATATATCTACGCTATTTCAGAGATAAAACCCAAAGCGATGTCGCAACAGAGCTTGGCGTTTCACAAGTCCAGGTGAGTCGGCTTGAAAATAAAATACTAGCCAAAATAAAAGAAAGCTTGCGCGATTAGAAAATATCCACATGAACGTGGATATTTTTTGTTAATTTTAAATTTTAAATAGCAAAGCTATTTAATACTAAATTATTGTTGACATTTTGCGAATAGTTTGTTAAAATTAAATAAATAAAAACAAAGGTATACATATGGCTGATTATTTTAAAGAACGAGATAAAGAAAATACAAAAAAACTTCTGGAAATTCGTGACGATTTGCCAGATTTTTGTGAAGAGTTTTTTATTGGTGTTGAAGCTGTGACATCTGTGCTCACAAGACTAGGATATGCCTATGACCTTCGTATATTTTTTGACTATTTAGTCAAAAGAGTGCCAATTTTTAAGCTTAAAAAGGATCCCAAAAACATTGAATTACGAGATCTTGAAGGCATCACTATTCTTCACCTTGAAGGCTTTTTGGAATATCTGACCTATTACGAATACAACGGCAAAGATTTTTCAAACGGTGAACGTGGCAAAGCACGAAAACTCTCTACTGTGCGCACATTCTTCAAATATTTTTACAACAAGGACAAGCTTACACACAATGTGGCAAGCAAGATTCAAATGCCTAAGCTTCATGAAAAAGATATCATAAGACTAGAAGCACGTGAGGTTGACAAAATATTGGATGTCGCAGAAGAAAGTGTGTCTATGAGTGAGCACCAAAGAAAAATTCTCCTCAACACTCGCGCACGCGATGTGGCCATACTTACTCTGTTGTTAGGGACTGGAATCCGTGTAAGTGAATGTGTTGGGCTGAATCTAACCGATATAGATTTTGACATTAATGGATTCACCGTCACAAGAAAAGGTGGAAATCGTGCAATTTTATATTTCGGCAATGAAGTTCGTGATGCACTGCTCTGCTATATTGATGGCGAACGCAATGCGCTTATTTCACGAAGCGAAAAGCTACATATAGAAGATAAAGATGCGCTATTTTTATCTCTGCAAATTAAACGAATATCGGTTAGAGCCGTTGAAAACCTGGTGAAGAAATATGCATCAATTGCAGCTCCCTTAAAAAACATTTCACCACACAAGCTCCGTAGCACATATGGCACAAATCTCTATCACGCAACCGGTGACATATATATGGTTGCACAAACACTTTATCGAATCTT
>JAFWBH010000159.1 GCA_017507205.1 Clostridia bacterium | reverse complement strand
TCATTCTTCTTTCTCCTATCTTCCTAATACATAATAAATAATAATAAAATCCAAAATCCTCTGTAATTATATACTATTTTTTATTTAATGGCAAATAAAAAACTCTACAAAAACTGCAAATAAAATATATATTTTTACATATTTTTGATTTGTTTTTGCAATATCTGGCTTTGAATATGTTGAAAATGCTGGGAATTTGGCATTAAAAAACGCACTATTTCAGTGCGAATTTTAGTTTTGATATGGTTAGATTGTTTAAAACTTTAATTTTTTTAACGATTTTTCCATATTTTCAAATTAAACCAATTCTTTTATGCGCTTTTTGTAGAGTGGATGAACGTGATTTTCATTCAACTCCCTCATTGGCAAAAGGACGAAATCTCTATTGGTCAAATCGGGATGAGGGATTGCAAGCCTTTCATCTCCAATGATGATATCATCATAGAAAAGAATGTCTACATCAAGGGTGCGATTACCCCATCTCTCCCTGCGCACTCTTTCTCCCTTTTCTTCAATGGCGTGTATGGCATCAAGAAGCTCATAGGGTGAATACAATGTTTCAACCTCAACAACGCTGTTGACAAACATCTCATCTGCCACACCACCATAGGGTGCTGTTTCAATGCGACTGCTTTCTCTTGCATTTCTGAAATTGTCATCAGCATTTATACATTCAACTGCAAGGTCAAGATATCCTTCCTTATCACCAAGATTTGAGCCTAGTGCAAGATACACTTTGTGCCATGACTTCTCTGTTGACACGCCAACATAGTCAAAGCTTCCTTTCATTGGCGCATCGGGCTTTTTGACCGTCACCTTGATTGATTTAATCATCGGGAAAGCAAGGAGTATTTTTCTTGAAAGTCCAACAGCAATTGTTTCAATCAAATCAAAGCTGTTTTCACCAACAAAGGACTTTATCAGCTTACAAACGGCAGAATAACTGGATGTTTGGTTGATATCGTCATTTTTTGCGCACGATGAAAAATCGCTCTCAATTTCACAAGAAATCAAGAATCTTTGGGGGTTGACCTTCTCCTCGGGATTGACTCCGTGGAGAGCAACAACTTCATAGTTTTCAATGAGAATTTTGTCCATATTAGCTGTATAGATCAATGATCATTTTGTTTTCCTTTACATCGTGGACTCTGACAAACAACACGCCCTGCTTCACTGCCAGCTTGGTTGTGTCCAAGGTGGCTGTCAGACGTGATTCCACCTCACCACCAAGGAATGATTTTCGTGATGCGCCAAGAAGCAGTGGATATCCAATATCTTCAAGACGATTGTATCTTTCAAGGAGCATCCTATCCTCGTCATGTGTAAGATTGAAGCCGATGCCACCATCAATGATGATTTTGTCACTTTCAACACCTGCACGAAGAAGGGTATCTGTCGCTTTCATAAGCCCGAGCTCCTTGTCAAGCCACATATCCTTGCTTTTGCTCCCACGACGATTGTGCATAACACAGATTGATGCACCATGCTTTGCCACAACCTCTGCCATATACTTGTCACCAAGACAGCTGACATCGTTTATCATATCTGCGCCAAGTGACAACGCTTCTTCTGCCACAGAGCTGTAAAATGTGTCAACAGACAAAATTGCGCCTGGAAATTCTGCCCTCAAGCTTTCAAGGACAGGAAGGACACGAGATGCTTCTTCAAGAGCACTTTCCTTCACAGCACCGGGAGCTGTTGATTGGCCACCGATGTCAATAATTTCTGCACCATCCTTGAGCATTTTTTCTGCCTTTGTAGCCTCATCGCCATCAATTCTGCTGAATCCAAAAAAGGACGTGCTGTTGGCGTTGAGTATGCCCATAATGTGAGTGCCACCCTCAAAAATTTTGTCTTTGACCTTAAATTTCATAGTCTGCTTTCTTTGATAATTGTTTTTTGTTGTTTAGCTTTTCCGTTCAACAATGATGACTATTGCTTTGAGAGAAGCTGACCAAGTATAAACTCTGGCATCTCGCCACGGGTTGCATAGGTGACTGTCTTGCTTCCAACCTTTTTGACGCCACGAGCAGTCATACATGTGTGCTCGCCCTCAACCACCACTGCCACTGCCTTTGGTGAAAGATGCTCCATAATTGCGTCAGCGATTTGGTTGTTCATACGCTCCTGAAGCTGAAGCCTTTTGGCAAAAACATCAACAACTCTTGCAAGCTTTGACAATCCGACAACCTTACCTCTTGGAATGTATGCGATATGCACCTTGCCAAAGAAGGGCATCAAGTGATGCTCGCAGGTTGATGAAAAATCAATATCCTTTTCAATGACCACATCACTGCCCGACTCTTCAAATGTGCAAGCAAGATGCTTGCCTGCATCGTCCTTGTAGCCAGCAAGAAGCTCTTCATACATTTTTGCAACACGCATAGGGGTGTCAACAAGCCCTTCTCTTTCAACATCCTCATTGAATGCTATGTCATCATGCAGTGCATTGAGTAAGTCCTTCACTGCTTTTGCAATCTTTCTTCTACTCATAAATACCTCTCTCCCAAATCTTTGAATAAAGTCAATGAGCCTGTCAGCACGACAATCTCTCCATAAAAGTCACCAAGAGCCTGTTGCACTGCAAGGGGCACAAGGGGATATGCCTCTGCCTTGAAGCCCTGTGCTATGATTTCATCTCTCAGCTCCTCTGCTGTCAGCGCACGAGGGCTTGACGGAGTGACGGTGCTGATCTTTCTTGCAAGTGGTCCAAGGGTTGAAATCATCTTCTTGTAATCCTTGTCACGCAGCACTCCCATGACGATATGAATGCGCATTCCACCAAAGTATCTTTGAAGGCTCCTTGCAAGAACCTCTGCACCTTGTGGATTATGTCCACCGTCTAAAACAAGGAGTTTACCCTGTGGAAATATCAGTTTAAACCTGTTGTTGTGTTCGCCAATAATTTCAAAGCGTGCTTTCCACTCAGTGCTGGCAAGACCATATTTCAAGTGGTCTTGGGTGATGTTGAAGCCCTTGTCTTGCAGTGCAAGTATGCCCTCGATGGCAAGAGATGCGTTGATCAGCTGATGCTCACCAAGGAGCCCAATGAAATATGCCTCGCCCTTGTATTCAAAGGCTTGCCCCTCTATATCCTCTGCAATAAGTGTAGGCTCACCTGCTATTGTCAGCACGCCCTTTTGTGCCTTCACCCTTGCCTTGATAACATCCATAACCTCATCGCATTGACGGCAGGTGATTGCATTCTTTAAGATGATGTCTGCCTTCTCTCCTGCAATCTCCTTGAGAGTGTTGCCAAGATAGCCACAATGGTCGTAGTCTATGGGTGTAATGATTGAAATGAGCTTATCCTTGACTGCATTGGTTGCATCCCATATTCCACCCAGTCCTGTTTCAAGAATGACCACTTCACAACCTTCCTCTTTGAAACAAAGAAGTGCCACAGCAGTTTCAATCTCAAATGCTGTCGGTGTAAATGCTGGAAGTTCGTTTTCCTTACGTCTTGTCTGTTCCTTTTCAATGGTGTCACGGACAATGGTGAAATATTTGGCAACAAGCCCTCCCGTCAATGGTGCGCCGTTGAGCAAAAATCTCTCATTGTATTCAAACACCGATGGTGAATTGAATGTGCCAACCTTTATACAAGCAGAAACAAGCACTGCTGTCATATATGCAGTGACCGAGCCTTTGCCATTGGTACCAGCAATATGCACTATTTTCAGTTCCTTGTCGGGTGCGCCCAAAAGGTCAAGAAGCTCCCTTTCGCGTTCCAAGCCAAAGTCAGTGCCAGCACGTTCAATGTTGGTGATCCAGTTGATAGCGTCCTTGTAAAACAAAAAAACACCTCCGTAGGAAGTGTCAAATCCGATGAAGCGGGAGTGAAAATTGCACCGCAAGCATATTCTGCTTTTCGTCCGTGGACACCCCCCGTTCCATCGGCACTTTACGCGCAAAGTTCTACACTTCCATGAGTATATTTCAAAACAAAACTATTATATCACCACTCCCATTCTAAATCAACAATTTATTGGATACCAATAAAAAAACATCCTCAGTGGCAAGAAAATCAATACACTAGAAATCAAAAAACAAAAAGGCAGGATTTCTCCTGCCTTTCATTTGTATTTGGTTTGTTATTCTTCCTCGTCAACCACTTCAAATTGTATGGTGGCTTTTGTGAGAGGATCATTGTTTTCACCGACAGCAATCAATGCCCATTGCTCCTCTGAGCCGTCATAATGCACGTTTTCAAGCTTCTTACAGCCGTAAAATGCATAGTCGCCAATGCTGGTCAGTGTTGCAGAAAGATTGATTGTGACCAAGCTTGAACATCCACGGAAGGCGTAATTGCTTATGACTTGAAGCCGACTGCCCTCCCCAAATGTAACCTTTGTGATTGCAGAGCAATTGTAAAAGGCTCTTTCACCAATCATTATCACCGATGCAGGAATTTCAATTTCTGTCAATGCCTTGCAACCATAGAAGGCATATGACGAAATTGTTTCAAGCTGACTATTTTCATTGAAGGTGAGCTTTGAAATAATGTTACAATTGTAGAAAGCCCTTTCTCCAATTGTTGTCACCGAGCTTGCTATCTCAACATCTTTCAGATTCTTACAGTCCTTGAATGCATTATCGCCTATGATGATGACGCCCTCTGATATCACAATTTTTTCAAGGCTTTCACAGCCATTGAATGACTTTGCACCTATCTCTATGACACCACTTGGAATTGTAAATGAAGTGTCCTTCTTGCTCACTGCATACATAATCAAAATCGTGCCGTCCTTTGTATAAAGGTTTCCGTCTATTGATTTGTATGAGGTGTTGCTTTCGTCAACATTAATGCCTGTGAGCTTTGTGCAACCATAAAAGGCATTGTCCTCAATATTTGTGACCATTTTGGGAATGGTTACGCTTTCAAGGCTTGCACAGTTGTAGAACATTTGACTGTCAATTGCGTTCAATCTGCTGTTTTTGCCAAAATCAACCTTTTCAAGAGAGGTGCAACCACGGAATAGATTTGCCCCAGCTATTTCCACCATGTCGGGCAACACAATTTCTGTAAGACTTGCACAATCACAGAAGGCATAATCACCAATTGAGGTCAACACGCTGTTTTCACCAAAGGTCACCTCTTCAAGCTGTGAGCATCCACGGAAGGCATAGTTTCCAAGAGCTGTCACCGAGCTTGCAATATGAGCCCTTGTCAATGATGAACAATTATTGAAGGCATTTACACCAATTGATTCCACCTTGTTTGGAACAACAATTTCAGCAAGCTCCACGCAATTGTAGAAGGCATATTTGCCTATTGATGAAATTTGATCGGGCAGATTGATTGTTGTCAAGCTCGAGCAGTCGGCAAAGGCGTAATCGCCGATCATAGTCAGCTGACTGTCATCGCCTATGGTCAATTCAGAAAGGACTGAACATCCACGGAACACATAGTTTCCAAAAGCTGTCACCGAGCTTGCAATATGAGCCTTTGTCAATGATGAACAATTATTGAAGGCATTTGCACCAATTGCTTCCACCTTGTCTGGAATAATAATCTCTTTAATTGTTTCACAGCCATAGAATGCATATTTACCTATGCTTGAAGCACTTTGAGGAATTGACACGCCTTCAAGAAGCTGGCAATTGTAGAATGCATAATCGCCAATGGCTTCAAGGCAATTGTTGTCCTTAAAGTCTACACTTACAAGTGATGTGCAGTTGTAGAATACATTTTTGCCTATTTTGGTTGTCACTGCTGGAATGACGATTGATGTCAAGCTGCTGCAATCAGAGAATGCATAGTCGCCAATTGATGTCACTCCTGCTGGCACAATTATTTCATTCAATGCCACACAACCACGGAATGCACTGCTTCCGATTGCTGTCACATTGACAGGAATATCGACCTCTGTCAACACTTCACATCCATAGAAAATGTTGTTGCCAAGGGTTGTAAGCACTGTATTGTTTCCAAAAAACACTCTTTCAAGCAAATGACAATTGTTGAACGCGTTTTTGCCCAAATACTCCAAGCCAATAGGCAATTCAACCTTTGTAAGTGATGAGCATTCATTGAAGGCATAGTCGCCGATTTTTGTGACAGCACTGGGTATTGACACCTCTTTAAGTGCCACACAGCCACGGAACGCATTGTTATCAATCACCGTGATGCCATTAGGGATTGTCACGCTTTCAAGCATTTCACAACCATAGAACAATGAGCCATTTATGGCAGTCACCTTTGAAGGAATATCTACACTTGTCAATGCAAGGCAACCATAAAATGCACTGCTTCCAATTTCCTCAACGCTGTCAGGGATATCAATGCTTTGCAAGCTCTTGCATCCATAAAATGCAAATCCGTCAATCTTGATTGTGCTTGTTGACAAAGTGACACATTCAAGCATTTCACAACCATAGAATGTGCTTTTGTTGATTGTTTCAACGCCCACGGGTATCAATATGCTTTCAAGGCCGATGCAACCGTAAAACGCACTGCTTCCAATCTCTGTCACTCCATCAGGGATTTCAATTTCTTTGAGGCTGGCACATCCATGGAATGCCGAGCCACCAATTTTTGTCACATCTGTTGACATTGAAATTTCTTCAAGGGCAACACATCCACAGAACAAATATTTGCCAATTGATGTCACCTTTGATGGAAGCTTGACCTCTGTCAACGATTCACACCCGTAGAATGCCGAGCCACCAATTTCAGTTACCGACTCGGGTATGACAATTTTTTCAAGAGATGAACAGCCATAAAATGCTGAGCCACCAATTTCAGTGACACTTTCAGGTATTACAACCTCTTGTAGACCAGAACATCCACTAAATGCAGAAATTCCGATTTCTGTCACCGTATTTGGAATTTTGATGCTTGTCAGATCTGCACGACCATTAAAGACATAGCTTTTGATGATCGTCACAGGCAAGCCCTCTATTGTTGGAGGGATTTCAATATCTCCACCAACAAAATCTTCACCTACACCAGTAAGTGAATAGCTTTGTTTGTCTTTATTGAGGGTGAATTCAAGAACGTATCCACCACATCTATCACAGGTTTCAATGTTGAAAATATGACCAAGTGCAGGGATCTTCTCCTGAGGAATGATTGGAGCAAGGCATCTGTCACAATGTGAGCCCTCTGTCCAACCAACCTTGTCACAGGTTGGCTCAACTCTTTGGTCAACAACCTCGTTATGTCCAAGAGCTGAAATTTCAATTTGAGGAATAAGCACTTCACCACATCTATCGCAATGTGCGCCCTCTTCGTATCCCACCTCTAAGCAGGTTGGTGGAACCAATTCATCAACAACACTATTGTGTCCAAGGGCATCGACCATCACCTGTGGCACTGTGATCTCACCACAAATTGAACAATGCTTGCCCTCGGAAAGTCCTGCTTCAAGGCAGGTGACTGTTGCTTCATCAACCACCTCTGAGTGTGTGATTGGAAGCTCAACCTTTGTTGTATAGCCACATCTTGAACAGGCTTCATATTCTTCCCAGCCTACCTCTGTGCAGGTGGGTGCCTTTGCTTCAAAATATTCAATGTCGTGTCCCAATGGGTCAACGGGGAGCTGTTCCTCAATGACCTCACCACATCTTGAACAATGAGTGCCCTCTGTCAAGCCATTGCCAAGACAGGTGGGCGCCACGGCCTCTGTGATGACGGCATCGTGTCCTAATGGAGCAGTTGCCTGTTGCTCAACAATCACCTTTCCACACTTGCTACAATGTGAGCCAGCCGTAAGACCAGATGATGAACATGTTGCAGGGACTGATTGGTCTAAAACTCTGACATGGTCACAGGATGAGCCGGCATTTTCATTGACACATCCCGTCAATGCAATTGTGAGGGTGGCGATTGTCAAGACAAAGAAAAGCACAAGACAAGCAACTCTTGAAATTGCTCTTGTGCAGGTTTGTTCCTTGATGTTTTCAAATCCTTGTCTTTTGTTCATCTCTGTCCCCTCGATATTGGAGCGTTTCTTATGTATAGAAAATCACCAGTCCTCTCTGCGACCTACCTTGACATCATCGTAATAGTCAAAATAGTCACGCTTGAATTTCTGGGTGCGTTCTCTTTCTCTTTTCAGCTGGTCCCTTGCCATCTTCTCTGCGTTATTCTTTGGAGGAGTTTTTGGCTCAAGAACAGGATTAAGCTTTGCCTTATCCTCGCTTCTCATTAAAACTCAATATGCTTCACATCGTCACGAGTGCTACGCTTGTAAAGGACAATCCTTCCACCAATTGCTTGAATAGGCTCTGAACCGGTTGCCATTGCAAGATCATTGATGATTTCCTTTGCTGTAAGCTCACAGGCACGCAGAACATCAATTTTGATAAGCTCGTGTGCTTCAAGCGCTGAAATGATATCTCTGACCATATTGTCGTTGATACCACCCTTTCCAATGTGGAAAATGGGGCGAAGCTGTTGTGCCATACTGCGAAGTGTTGCTCTATGTTTGCTTGTCATAATCTATTTTTCCTCTATCTAATTGCGTATTTCTTCAATGATTTCAACTGCTATGCCCACAAGCTCCTTGCAGGCTGGCTTGTTTGAATTGTGAGTATCTGAATGTGGATGCTTTTTGATGAGGTCACTGCAAATATAACTGCCAACCTTATCCTTGAACCTTTCAGCAAATTCTCTTTCAAGTGCGTAGAGTCTGTTTTTCTCCTCGGGGACAAGAGTGTCAAGACCAGTGAGCAGACTCAAAACCATAACTCCACCACTGACTGCTCCACACACCTCACGTAGCCTTCCTATGCCACCACCAAAGGGTGCAGACATTTTGATGAGAGTGTTCTTGTCCACCCTCACAATATCCTCATATGCAAGAACAACTGATTGAGCACAGTTGTATCCATAGTGAAAAAGCTCCTTTGCTTTGGTGATTCTATCCATAAATTCTCCAATTAGAATATGTATTTGCATATTATATATATAATGGCAAAAAAAATCAAGAATTTTTGCATGCATATATTAAACAAAAACCAAATATTGTGCATCAATCTCCCCTCGACCACAAAAAAAGAGCCTTACAGATATTGGAAATTGCTTTTGTGCATACAAAACTCAACACCACACACAATAAGATTACGCTGTGGGACACCACAGACGATATAAAGGAGGTTTATATGGATCACATAATCAAAACTGGTGAAAAGCCTGGCAGTGGAACTTATGTCTGCACCAACTGTTCTCAACACATTACAGTTGACGAATATGACAACATTCCTCCATGTCCTCGCTGCACAAACAATGAATTTGTGAGAGAATAATATCTCCAAAAAAAAGCGTTTCATCTTGACGATTACATTCAATGTTCTCAATAGATGAGTAAAATGATTTTAAAGTGAAACACTTTAATTTCATCGCAAAAAAAAGTGTTTCGCTTTGGTGGAACACTTTTCCTTTTTGTTTTTTTAAAAAAACTGCTTATTGAAATTTCTCTCAAATTGTGCTACAATCATATGTGAACATATGAATATGAGAGGTATCTATGCCCCCACTTCACCTGACAATCAAGCCAGTTTCGTCCAACTGCAATCTTAGATGCAAATACTGCTTCTATCACGACTTGTCCTACTGCCGTGAGGCTCCATCACGTGGTCTTTTGCGTGCAGAAGGGCTGACAGAAATAATGAAAAAGGCTTTTGACTATGCAGACGGCTCTCTCATCACAGTATCCTTTCAGGGTGGTGAACCACTTCTTGCTGGCAAGGACTTTTTCAGACACTTCTCTTCAATCATATCATCTCTCAACACAAAGCGTAGCGCAGTGCATATTGCCCTGCAAACCAACGGTGTGCTTATTGATGAGGACTGGTGTGAGATTTTCAGCAAAAACAGATATCTAGTGGGGGTTTCCATTGACGGAGATGCTGTCACAAACATTTTGAGGGTTGACACAAAGGGCAATGACACCTTTGACAAAACCTACTCTGCCCTCAAGCTTTTGCAGTCAAAAAAGATTGACTTCAATGTGGTTACGGTCGTCACAAAGCCTGTTGTCAACAACATCAGCCGTGTATACTCGTTTTTCAGAAAAAACAAATTCAAGCACTTGCATTTTGTCCCCTGCTTGAAGCCTATGGAAGTCCACGATATTGACACTCCCGAGACATTCTACCAGTATGGCGACTCATGGGAGATTGTTGACAACGAGGATTTCTACATAAGTGCAAGCGAATATGAGGACTTTCTCAAAAAGACCTTCTCCCTCTACATGCGTGACTGCATTGACGGAAGAGGCACATCTATCCGTCTATTTGACAATTTCCTTCGCCTTGCCCATTCACAAAAGGCAGAAATGTGTGGCATGAATGGTCATTGCACCCCTCAATTTGCCATAGAGGCAGATGGCGAGGTCTATCCCTGTGAGCTATATTGCACAGACAAATACTCTCTTGGCAACATATTTGAAACAGATTTTGCAACCCTTGAAGGCAGCCCCAAGGCAAAGGCATTCATTGAGGAAAGCATGGGCATTGAGACCAAGTGTAAGGACTGCAATTATTATCGCCTCTGCAAAAATGGTTGCAAGCGTGAACGCATCTCCCTTGACAAATGCACAGCCTACAAAAACTTCTTCCCCTATGCTCTGCCACATCTGAAACGTATGAAGTGATTTGCAAGTCAACAGTCCACCAAAAAGGCAAAACTAATCAAAAAAAGCACTTTACATACGAAAAAAGCACTCGTCAAGAGTGCTTTTTGATTTTATCAGTGATATAATTTGATCATTTCAGATTGACTGTTGGCATTGTGCCAAAGCCCTTTTCAATCTCCTCGTCTGTTGGCACATAGTCCTGCATTTCGCCGTCATTGAACGCCTTATATGCTGTCATATCAAAATAACCTGTGCCTGTGAGTCCAAAGAGAATGACCTTCTTTTCACCACTTTCCTTGCATTTTAATGCCTCGTCTATGGCAACCTTTATTGCGTGAGAGGACTCGGGAGCTGGCAATATGCCTTCAACTCTTGCAAAGGTTTCCGCCGCCTTAAACACCTCTGTCTGCTTCACTGACCTTGCAGACATATAGTCCTTGTCATAAAGCTCGGAGAGGGTGCTTGTCATGCCGTGATATCTCAGTCCACCTGCGTGACTTGATGCAGGCATATATCCAGAGCCTAATGTATACATCTTTGCCATGGGACAGACCTTGCCTGTGTCGCAATAATCATAGCCGTATTTACCTCTTGTAAGTGTGGGGCAAGATGAAGGCTCAACGGCGATGAATTCATAATTCTCTCTGCCTTCAAGCTTTTCAACCATAAATGGAGCAATGAGTCCACCAAGATTGGATCCACCACCAGCACAGCCGATGATAATGTCTGGCTTTACGCCATATTTGTCAAGAGCTGTCTTGGCTTCAAGTCCTATGACAGATTGATGCAAAAGAACTTGATTCAATACACTGCCCAGCACATAGCGATAGCCCTCAAGTCCACTGGCTGTTTCAACTGCCTCACTGATTGCACAGCCGAGAGAGCCGTTGGTGTCGGGATAGTCACGAAGTATTTGTCTGCCCACCTCTGTTGTGATAGAGGGTGATGGTGTGACGCTTGCTCCATAGGTGCGCATAACCTCACGCCTAAAGGGCTTCATCTCATAAGAGCATTTGACCATAAACACCTTGCAGTCAAGTCCAAAATATGAGCAAGCCATAGACAAGGCTGTGCCCCATTGTCCTGCACCCGTTTCGGTGGTGACACCTCTAAGTCCCTGCTCCTTTGCATAGTATGCCTGTGCAATGGCAGAATTAAGCTTGTGTGAGCCAGAGGTGTTGTTGCCCTCAAACTTGTAGTATATCTCTGCAGGAGTGCCAAGTGCCTTTTCAAGACAATATGCCCTGATGAGAGGTGACGGACGATACATCTTGTAAAACTCTCGCACCTCGTCTGGTATGGCGATGTATTTTGACTGGTCGTCAATCTCTTGCTTTGCAAGCTCATCACAAAACACCTTGGCAAGCTCTTCCTCTGTCATAGGCTTCAATGTGACAGGATTGAGAAGAGGCGCAGGCTTATCCTTCATAAATGCACGAAGATTGAGCCACTCCTTTGGCAATTCAGCCTCGCTTAAATATATCTTGTATGGGATTTCTGTTTTCAAAAAACTCTCCTTCCAAAGTGAAAACCACTTTTTGCATTTGTAAATAAATTACAACATATCCCCACATTTGTCAATTTATTGACATAAATACCACCAAACAACCCCAATTTTGCAAGTTAAAATAAAACTACAACATCGATAGCAGGATTTGTGTTGTAGGCATAAAACTGCAATGTTTAGATGAGGAACAAGAAAGGCACCCTCAGGTCAGTCCGAAGCATACTTGGCGTATGTGAGGGATGAG